>JBLHKG010000201.1:0-5140 GCA_047619835.1 Alphaproteobacteria bacterium | reverse complement strand
ATGTGTGGTGCCAGGACGGGATGCCGGCTTTTTCGCCGATCACCGCCGGGTTGGCCCCCAATATCAACCGTCTGGCGAGCGCGATGCGCGCCGCCGGCGGATCGGTGTGGTGGATCCGCGCGATCTATGAGAGCGCGCCCAGGGACTGGTCGTCCTATATGGGCTATCTCAACCCCGATGACGTCATGACGATGATCAGCCATCTGACCGATGGTCACGCCGGCGCCGATATCTGGGACGGGATGGATGTCCAGCCCGGCGATGAGGCCGTCATCAAGACCCGGTTCAGTGCCTTTATCCGCGGCTCGTCGGATATCGAGGAGCGCTTGCGCGCCAGAGGCATCGACCGGCTGGTCATGACCGGCGTCGCCACCGATGTCTGTGTCGAATCGACCACCCGCGATGCCTTCATGCTGGATTTCGAGAACATGGTCGTTTCGGATGCCACCGCCACCCGGTCGGACGACGCGCAGAACGCGTCGCTCGGCGCGATGTACACCCATTTTGGCGATATTTTCTCGAGTGATGAGGTGGTTGGCTTGTTGGGAAAAGCCGGTAAGCAGGCAGCGGCGGAGTAGAGAAGCTTAACCGGCGTTCCACCGCAAAAACACCACCCGCGCCGCGCCGTAGCGGCGTTCGTCGAGCATTTCGAAGCCCTCCGGCGGCGTGAATTCTTCCTTTGCGGCCAGCTCTATCGCGCAAATCGCACCATCGGCGATCCAGCCGGCGTCCGAGAGCGCGACGAGGGCCGGCGCCGCACCGCCCTGATTGTAGGGCGGGTCCAGCAGGATCAGCGAGCAGGGCTCGGCGGCATGCACCGGGCGGAGGCAGTCGCCGCCGAGCACACTTATGCATCCCTGCTCGCCCAGCGCCGCGACATTGCGCCGACAAGTGTCCAGTGCCGTTCTGTTGTTCTCCATCAGGCTGACATGCGCCGCGCCGCGCGACGCCGCCTCAAGGCCGAGGGCGCCGGTGCCGGCGAAGCCGTCCAGCACCCGTGCGCCGGCAACGCAGTCGCGACCGCCCATCCTGGCGCCGCCCTGCGTCAGAATATTGAAGACAGATTCGCGCACCCGGTCGGCGGTGGGCCGCAGAGTCGTGCCGTTTGGCGCGTCGATCTGTCGGCCGCTATGTTTTCCGCCGACGATCCGCAATTTTTGGTCCTGATTTCTTTAGGGGTGATTTTCTTACAGCCGGCCTTGTTGAAGCCGGCCTTGTTGAAGCCGGCCTTGTTGAAGTCGGGCTTGTTGAGGCTGGCCTTTTTGCAACTGGCCTTTTTAGCCCCGATCTCTTTTCTGAGGGCCTCTTTTCCGGGGATCTCTTTTCCAAAGACTCTTTCGTCCTTGTGTAGATCGCGGGCGGCTTGGTCCTCGGCGGTTGGGGTTTGAGGCGGGGCTTCACTTCGCCGCCGGTCTGTTCGGCGACGACTTTGGCGGTGACCTCCTCGACCAGACCGCGCTCCAGCTTGCCGAGCTGGAACGGACCATACCCGACGCGGATCAGCCGGTTTACCCGGAAGCCGAGATGTTCCATGACGCGCCGGATCTCGCGATTCTTGCCTTCCTGCAGCGATACGCTGAGCCAGCTATTATCGCCCCGGGATGACTCAACGCGGGCGTGGACCGGGCCGTATTTTATGCCGTCGGCGGTTATGCCGTTGGCCAGCGCGGCGAGCGACGCATCGTCCGGGGTGCCGAAAATCCGCGCGCGGTAGCGACGTGTCCAGCCGGTCGAGGGCAGCTCCAGCTTGCGCGCCAGCTCGCCGTCATTGGTCAGCAGCAGCAGCCCTTCCGACCGTAGATCGAGCCGGCCGACCGTCATCACGCGGGGCAGGGTGGACGGCAATTTGTCATAGATGGTCGGGCGGCCATCGTTATCATTTGTACTGCACACCAGCCCGTCCGGCTTGTGATAGCGCCACAGGCGAGTCCGTTCCGGCTCGGCCACCGGCTTGCCGTCGACCACGATCTGGCTCGCGGCGGTCACCAGAGTGGCGGGCGTCAGGATTTTTTTGCCGTCGACCCGGACCCGCCCGTCTTCAATCCAGCGTTCCGCCTCGCGCCGCGAACAGATGCCCGCGCGCGACAGACGTTTGGCGATGCGCTCGCCTTTTTCTGGACTCCCTTGTTCTGGGGCGCCTTTTTTGGGTTCTTTGGTCATTGCGGGGAAGCGGCCTTGATGAAAGCGGTGATGATGCGGGAATCGCCGGGATCGATGGAGAATTCCGGATGCCATTGTACACCAAGACAGAAGCGTTTGCCGGGCAATTCGATCCCCTCGATTACACCGTCCGGCGCGACGGCATCGATAATGACGCCGTCGCCGACATCGCGCACCGCCTGATGATGCGCGCTGTTGACCGACATGGTGACAGCGCCGGTGATTGCGGCGAGGAGGGTGCCCGGTGTTACCGTGACATCGTGGCCGGCCTCGTCGCGCGGATTGGGCTGTTCATGGGCCAGCGCGCCCGGGATGGCGTCGGGGATATGCTGGATCAACGTCCCGCCGAGCACGACATTGAGCAGCTGCTGACCGCCGCAAATGCCGAGAAGCGGTATGTCGCGCGTAATCGCGCCCTGCGTGACGGCGAACTCGAACGAGGTGCGGCGGTCCTTGGTGACCACCGTTTCGTGCCGGCTGGAATCGCCGAACAAAGCTGGGTCGACATCGAATGCCCCGCCGGTAATCACCAGCCCGTCGATCCTGGCGAGATATTCCTCCGCCAGTTCGGGCTCGTGCGGCAGCGGCAACGGGAGCCCGCCAGCGGCAGCCACCGCATTGCAATAATTCTCACGCACCGCATACCAGGGGAATTTCGAATATCCACCGGCGGGTTCTGAATCCAGCGTGATGCCAATAAGAGGACGGGTCATGGCGATGTTTTACCTGAAATCCGCAAGATTTGGGGCAGATTATTCGAGCTAAATATCGGGGCCGGGTGAGGGAGGAAAGATGATGCGGATTTTGGCGCTTTTAGTGGCCGCGACGACGATTCTGTCGGGCTCACCCGCGATGGCCGGGAATCAATGGGGAATCAATGGATCAATCGAGTCTGACCCCATTGATTACGCGAACCTGCGTAGGGGCGGGTTTTAAAATCCGCCCTCGTTCGCCCGATGATGATGAAAAAAGGGCGCCCGCATTTCGGCGGACGCCCCTGGTTTTGCCGGCTCGTTAGCCGTTATTTTTTCTTCTTCTTTTTGCTTTTGTCGAAGCCGAGAATCCTGGCGAGCTTGCCGGAGACCTTCTTATCGACGCCAAACGCCGCGTTTACGACCTTTTCGTTATCCTGCCAGGTACGCGAATTGACCGGTACCTTGCGCTTGGCGGCTTCGGCCAGCATCGCCTTGTCCTTGAGCAGTGAGGTAAAGGCCTTACGGATCGCATTGACGCGGGCCTTTGGCGTGCCGGGCGGCAAATAGAACGCCTGACCGATATTGAAGCCAACTTCCAGCAGGCCGAGCATCTTCTGGTTCAGCTCGCCCTTCACGATGTCGCGCAGCCTTGGCACGTCCTTCACCTCGGACCGGACCGGACCGATGGTGGCGAACAGCTGGACCTTCTTGTCACGCAGCCAGTAAGGCTTTGCCCCCAGATAGCCGGAATAGAAATTACCGCGTCCCTCTACCTCGCCGCGCTCCATCGCGAGATTAATCGCGCCGCCGCCCTTATAGCCCTTGATCAGCTTGTATTTGGTGCCGATCACCGAGTTGAGGAAGGTCGGAAGCTGGAAATTGAGCGAGCCCACGCCCGACGCGCCCATGATGACCTGGGTTTTCTTTTGCTTGTCGATCGTGTTGGCCTTTACGGTGTGCCACACGCCCAGCGTATAGGTGCGCACCGATAATGTGCCGATCCAGTTGAGCTTGCGCGGGTCGAACCGGACCTTGCGCATCAGCGGGATGATGACCGAGCCGGGATTGATCTCGGCGATCACGGTGCCGTCCTTAGGGGCGGCCTGCGCCATATAGTTCGCCGCCTTCACCCCGCCCGCGCCGGGCCGGTTCTGCACCACGACATTGGGGTTGCCCGGCAGATGCTTGCCGATATGGCGCTGTACCAGCTGGCCGTAGAGATGGAATGTCCCGCCACTGCCGGACGGTACGACGACCGTGACGGTCTTGCCGTCGAGAAAGGCCGCCGCCGGTGTGGCGACCGCCATGGCCGCCAGGGCGGTCGCGGCCAGCGCGCCTAGTTTAACTGTTTGGTTTATCATGTGTTTCTCCCTAAAGAATTGAAAATGCGTATTTTATTTCTTTGTATATCCAAGGACCACGGAAGCCCGTTTGAGGATTGCCTTGGGCGTTTTCATCAACTCGGCGATATTTGCCTCAACCGTGGCGCCCGATAGCGGCAACAGATCCATCTTGCGCTTTGCCGCGTCGGCAAGGAACAGGGGATCCTTCATCGTTGCGTCGAATGCCCGGCGGAAGGCCGCGACCTGCGCCTTGGTTGCGCCGGGCGGG
The DNA here is from genome assembly GCA_047619835.1 of Alphaproteobacteria bacterium. GTDB lineage: Bacteria > Pseudomonadota > Alphaproteobacteria > MPNO01 > UBA2964 > JAYOEY01. The sequence continues at coordinate 674 of JBLHKG010000201.1, read as the reverse complement.
AAACCGGTCATGCGCGCCATGGTGACCGGCGCGGATATAAGCCGGGCGACCTCGCGATCTTCCGGTTTGACCAGCTCATGGATCAGCGGCACGTCTTTCAACGCCTTGAGGCGCCGGAGACCGGCCTGGGCAATAACCGTGACGGTCTTGTCGGCGATCCATTTCGGTCTGATCGTGCTCCAGCTCTGCAACGAACCGCCGCGGCCGTCGGCTTCGCCGTTTTCCATCGCCAGTGTCATTTTGCGGGTGCCGGAATAGCCGGGGATAACCTTGAATTTGGTGCCCAGCAGCGAATTCATCAGCGTCGGGTAGATATAGGTTTCCGAGCCCTTGCCCGATGCGGCCATGATGACCTGCCTTTTGGTGGCGTCCTTCCATGAGGTCGCAACCTTGCTCATCACCGTAACGGCGCTGTTAAGCTCCGCCATGTTGCCGATCCAGCGCATCTTGCTCATGTCGAACTTGATGCCGCGCGGGCGGATGAGCTGGAACAGCGGGTGGGTCCAGAACGGCATCAGCAATGTCGTGCCGTTCTTGGCGGCGGCGTTATAGACATAGTTCGACGCTTTGACCCCGCCGGAACCCGGCATGTTGGTGACCAGTATGTTCGGCTTGCCGGGAACATGGCGTGCGATGTGCAGGGCGAGGGTGCGGGAATAAAGGTCATAACCGCC
>JBLHKG010000200.1:0-5144 GCA_047619835.1 Alphaproteobacteria bacterium | reverse complement strand
CTTGACCAGCACCGACATGGTGGTCTGGAAACTGCGGCAGCAGACTTTCTTGCCGATCAAATCGGTGGGCTTGTCGACCTTCGCAGCTGTCGAAACGAACATGTGGTTCTGGCTGAACAGCCGGCGCGGAAACACGGGCACGGCGGTGTAGGGCGCGCCCCGGCTCTTGGCGGTCAGATAGCTCGACACCGACATTTCGCAAATATCGAACTCGTCGCCCTTCATAAAGCGCGCATGCCGGTCTATCCCGTCGCGTCGTGGCGGCGCCATGCCGACCTCAAGCGAGCGCAAAATGAAATCCGCGTCCGGCGGTGTGGCTACCATATCCATGAAAAACGGCACATGCCGGTCATATCGTTCCAGCGCGATGGTGAGTTCGGTAGTCATGTTCGGCTCCTGTTGCGGTGATTTTTGTTGGCGAGATGCTATGTCGCAAAAGCGGTTAAGCGCAACGGGGGTACTGTTTTCGATTCAGTCAATCGATTACACTCGTTCCCATGCGTGTGCTCTATCACCTCTGGCTGTCGCCGTTCTGCCGCAAGGTACGTATTGCGCTTCACGAAAAAAATATAGATTTCGAACTCAAGACCGAAAATTACTGGCAGCGGCGCGAGGAATTTCTCGCCCTTAACCCGGCGGGCGATGTGCCGGTGCTGGTCGAGGAAGACGGCCAGGCGATCAGCGATTCGGTGGCGATCTGTGAATATCTTGAGGATTTCCAGCCCACCCCTGCGCTGATCCCCGGTACGGTGGCAGAGCGCGCCGAGGTACGGCGGCTGATCTCGTGGTTTGACCGGAAATTTTATACCGAGGCGACCCGCCTTCTGGTCGGCGAGAAAATCCTGAAGCGGTTCCTCAAGGGCGGCGCGCCCAATTCGGAAGCGATCCGTGCCGGCAAGCAAAACATTCATCACCATCTGGATTATATCGCCTGGCTGACCGAACGCCGGACATGGCTGGCGGGGCCTAATTTCTCGCTCGCCGATATCGCCGCGGCGGCGCAGATCTCGTCGATCGATTATATTGGCGATGTGCCTTGGGATGAGCATCTGGATGCCAAGGACTGGTATGCCCGCATCAAGTCGCGCCCGTCGTTTCGCGCGATACTCGCCGATCATCTGCCCGGTGAGCCGCCGCCCAGGCATTACGCCGATCTGGATTTTTGATCCTTTTATCCGGCGGTCGTTAAGCCGCCACACCAACCCTTAACGCCCGCCGGGGTGATTTCATTTCTTCTTCACATCCATAATTTCGATGTTGCGTCGTGCGGCGTCGGTCAGCGGGCCTTTCACCGCGAGCTCAAGAACTTTGAGCCAGTCTGCCCGGGCGCCGTCCTTGTCGCCCTGCGCCTTGCGGATCAGCCCGCGTTCCAGCAGCGCATCGAGCGTTTCGGGTTGGTCGGTCAGCACCGCATCGATATCCTGCCGGGCAAGATCGAAAGCCTTCACCTGGCGCCAGGCGCTGGCCCGGAACGTCATTGCATCGGTGCGGCCGGGCGCCAGTTCGAGCACGCGGTTCAGATCGTCGAGCGCGTCCCAGTATTTGCCGAGCGACACGAGGGCAATTGACCGGTCGATCATCATCTCGACATTGGTTGGCCGTAGAGCGAGCGCCTGTCCCAGCAGCTTGACGGCGGTTTGCGGCCGGCCGGCGATGATCCAGCCATTGGCGGCCTGTGCCAGCAGCCCGGCGCGGAGATCGGGGCGCTTGGCGTCGCTGCCAGCGGCGAGTTCCTCCAGCATGCGGGCCGACTGGCTGTATTGACCCATGCTGAGCAGCGCGACGGCAACGCAGTGGAGCGCCGGATCGCCGCCACCCCGTTTGCGCCAGGCGAGCGCGGTTTGCTGCGCCGCCTTCGGGCTGGTTTTGGCGAGCCGCATACAGGCGCTGTATTCCCGCGCTTCTACCGAGCGCGGGGTGAGGTCGAGTTGGCGCTGCGCAATTGCGGTGCTGCCCAACAGCCCGGTTGCCGCCATCGTGACCAGCGCAATTGCGGCCCTGCGATGTATGAAGTCGTTGTCGATCATGGCCCCTAGCCGGTACAACTGGCGTCCAGCTTATCTCCAATGATGATTTCTCGGATACGATTATGTCGCATCTTTTCTGTTTCGGGGCCGGCTTTGTCGCAAGGCGTCTCGCAGCGGCCTTGCAAGGCGACGGCTGGCAGGTCTCGGGCACCTGCCGCGATCTGGCAAAGCACGTCCTGTTGCAAGACGCAGGGATTGGTCCCGTTGCGTTCGATGGCACGGCAGCGCTCGGAGCAAATGCGCTTGATGGCGTCACCCATATCCTGCTTTCGATCCCGCCAGGCGCTGACGGTGACCCTGTGTTTATTCATCAGGCTGATACCCTTGCCGACCTCAAGACCCTGGAATGGGTCGGGTACCTGTCGGCGACAAGTGTTTATGGGGATACCGGCGGCGCGCCGGTCGATGAGGACGCGCCCTTGCTTGCGACCACGGAGCGGGGAAAACGCCGTATTGCGGCAGAGCGTGACTGGCTGTCGCTGTTCGCCGATCAAGGCGTGCCGGTTCAGGTATTTCGGTTGGCCGGCATCTACGGGCCCGGCCGGTCGGTGCTGGACCAGCTTCGCGCCGGCAGTGCCCGGCGGATCGGCGCGCCCGGTCATCTGTTTTCGCGCATCCATGTCGATGACATCGTTGTGATACTACGTGCCTCAATGGCAAAGGTTCGTCCCGGCGCGGTCTATAATCTGTGCGATGACGAAGCGGCGGAAAGTGCCGACGTAGCCGCTTTCGCCGCTGAACTTCTGGGCATTGAGCCGCCGCCGCTGGTGCTGCTGGAACAGGCTGACCTGAGTCCGATGGCGCGCAGCTTCTACGCCGATAACCGGCTCATCGATAATCGCCGTCTCAAGCGCGAGCTGGATATTGATCTGATCTATCCGGACTACCGCGCTGGATTACGGGCGATCCTCGCACATTTTGTCCAGAATCCGGCATAGCCTGGCGAGGTCCTGATCGCGCGACAGCCGGTGATCGCCGTCCTTGATCAGGGTGATGGCAACCTGGTCAGACCGAAGCTGTTCGGCGGTTCGCAGTGAATGTTGCCACGGGACATCGGCATCCTGCTGGCCGTGAATAAGGTGAACTGGGCAATGCAGGGCGATGGGCTCGTCCAGTAGTAAATGATTTCGACCCTCCTCAATCAGCTTTCTGGTAATGGTGTAGGGTTCGTCGCCATATTCGGTTGGCGCGTTATAGGCGCCGTTGCGCTCAATCGCGTCGCGGATTTCAGGTGAAAAATTTTGCCACATCAGAGCCTCGGTGAAATCGGGCGCGGCGGCGAGCCCTATCAAACCGGCTACTCTTTCGCGGCGGGCCAGTGCCGCCAGCAGCATGATCCAGCCGCCCATCGAGGAGCCGACCAGGATTTGTGGCCCATCGGTCAACGAATCGAGCGCGGCGATGGCATCTCCCGCCCAGTCGCCGATGCAGCCATCGGTGAACGCGCCGGACGACTGACCATGCCCCTGATAATCGAAACGCAAAAAGGCGCGGCCCGCCGTGCGGCAGTGCTGTTCCAGCGCAATCGCCTTGGTGCCCGCCATGTCGGACTTGAAGCCGCCGAGAAATATAATGCCCGGAGAGGCACCGGGTGTTAGATAATAGGCAATCTCCGCCCCGTTTTCGCAGGTCAGGATTTGCGGCGTTTGTGCCATTTATTTTCAACCGGCCTGTTTTCTCATCGCGGACCATTCTAAGAATAGGCCATGCAAGCGACTTCATCCAATCCTGATACCGGCATGGCGACAGCCAGCCCGAACAGTGTCCCGGTAATTCTGCAAATCCTGCCATCTCTGGTGACGGGCGGGGTGGAGCGCGGCGCGGTCGAAGTTGCGCGGGCGATCACCGAGGCCGGCTGGCAGGCGATAGTGGCCTCCTCTGGCGGCCAGATGGTGAGTGAGATTCGGCGCGCCGGCGGTTTACATATCGAATTTCCCGCCGATTCCAAGAACCCGATCCAGATGCGGCGGAACGTCACCCGGCTGGCCGCGCTGATCCGCGAGCATAATATTGATATTGTCCACGCTCGCTCACGGGCGCCGGCGTGGAGCGCGTTCTCGGCGGCCCGGAAGACGGGCGCCGCCTTCATGACGACCTTTCACGGTAATTACGGCGCGGCCAACCCGCTCAAGCGGCTCTACAATTCGGTGATGGTGCGCGGTGATCGGGTGATCGCGATTTCACAATTCATCGGCGATCAGGTCTGTGATCGCTACGGCGCCGATCCGGCGAAGGTCCGCATCATCCCGCGCGGCGTCGATGTCGATAATTTCAATCCTCCCGCGGTGAGCGCGGAGCGGGTCATCCAGCTGGCCGAGAAATGGCGCGTGCCGGATGACGCAAGGGTGATCATGCTGCCGGGACGGCTGACCCGCTGGAAGGGGCAGTCGGTGCTGATTGAGGCGCTGGCGCGTCTGCCGGACCGCACTGGACTCCGCTGCATTATGGTCGGCGGCGACCAGGGGCGCACCGGCTATCGCGCGGAGCTGGAGCGCGAAGTGACCCGTTGCGGGCTCGAAGCGACGGTGCAATTCGTCGGCGACTGCCGTGATATGCCGGCGGCATTCATGCTGGCCGATGTGGTGGTATCGGCCTCAACCGATGCCGAGGCGTTCGGCCGGGTGATCATCGAGGCGCAGGCGATGGGTCGTCCGGTGATTGCCACCGACCATGGCGCCGCGCGGGAAACCGTCATTGAAGGCGAGACCGGCTGGCTGGTGCCGCCGGGGGACGCCAGCGCGCTGGTCACGGCATTGAGCGAAGCGTTGGCGATTGAGCCGGAGGCCAGGGAAGCGATGGCAGCCCGGACGATTGCCCAGGTGCGGCAGGACTACACACGCGATTTGATGTGCGACCGCACGCTCTCGGTCTATGAGGAGCTGCTCGAGGAGAGGGCGGCCCGATGAATTCGGGCGGAACGGCTGAACGTATTCTTGTCATCAAGCTTGGTGCGCTGGGCGATATCGTTCTGGCGCTTGGCCCTTTCGCCGCCATTCGGCGCGATCATCCGGACGCCCATATTACCCTGCTGACCACGCCCGCCTTTGCCGGTTTTCTCGGTGCGAGCCCTTATTTCGATGAGATCGAGGCCGAGGAGCGCGTACCGCTGTGGAATCC
>JBLHKG010000199.1:0-5160 GCA_047619835.1 Alphaproteobacteria bacterium | reverse complement strand
ATCGGGCTGGTCGCCACACCGCCGACCCGGGCGCCGTGATAGGCCATGTTGGGCTGCGAGGTGCCCATATGGATGCCGATCATCCCTGCCTCAGCCGCCATCCGGCTGTAATAACCCACCGCGCCGGAATGGGTGGATTTGCCGACGATCACCCAGCCGACGCCAACTTCGCGCGCCTTCTCCATCGCTTTTTCCATGCCGAAACTCAGCGCGAGCTGGCCATGGGCGAAATCGGCATCGATCACCACCGCCGCCGGGGTTTCCTTGGTGATCTTCATATCGGGTTTCGCATTCACGACGCCCTGGTCAAGACGCCGCACATAAGACGAAAGCCGGATCATCCCATGCGAGTCGATCCCCCGCAGATCGGCCCAGATCAACCCGCCAGCCACCTGCCGCGCATCATCCGGCGGCACGTCGAGCGCCTCGAAAATACGGGCCATCATCTTCTGCGCCGCGTCGTGCGACACCAATACGTCCTCAGCCATAAATGTCTCCTGTTCAGGCGGGCGGCATTCTGGCGGCGGATGGCCTGTGCGTAAAGGCTCCCGCCTTGTTCCGTAAAGGCTCCCGCCTTGCCGCACTCACCCTGCGCCCGTATAACCGGGGAAATCAGACAAATCAGGGGATATGGGGATGGAAGACAAGATCACATTCAAATGCGGCGAGCTCACGCTCTCGGGTACGGTGCACACGCCGGACGGCAGCACCAACCTGCCGACAATCATCGTGCTGCACGGGTTTGGCAGCAACAGCAACTCGGCCAATGTAAAGGGGCCGGTCAAGATGCTGAACGATTGGGGCTATGGCGCCTTTCGTTTCGACATGCCGGGCTGCGGTGAGAGTGACGGCGAATTCGGCCGGGTGATCTGCCAGGAACAGGTTGAAGCCACCCAGGCGGCGCTGACCTATCTGCAGTCGCGCCCGGAGATCGATTCCGACCGCATCGGCGTCCTCGGCTCATCCTTCGGCGCCGCTGTCGCGATCTATGCCGGTGGCGTGGACAAGCGCTTTGCCTGCGTCGTCTCCTCCGGCGGCTGGGGCCATGGCGAACGCAAATTCCGCGGCCAGCATCCGACCAAGGAAGGCTGGATGAAATTCACCAACATGCTCGAAGCCGGCCGCCGCCACCGCGAGAAAACCGGTGAATCCCTGATGGTCGACCGTTACGACATCGTGCCGATCCCCGAGCATCTGCGGAATAATCTGAGCCAGAAATCGGTGGAGAAGTTCCCCGCCGAAGTGCCGCAATCGATGTATAATTTCACCGCCGATGACGTGGTCGGCGATATTGCGCCGCGCCCGCTGCTGCTGCTGCACAGCTCGGACGATTCGGTTACCCCGACCGAGCAGTCGGTGGCTTTGTTCCAGAAAGCCGGCCAGCCGACCGATTTGCATCTGTTTGCCGAGACTGACCATTTCATGTTCGCGGAAAACAACACAAGGGTGCGGGAGATCATCAAATCCTGGCTCGATAAATTCTTTCCAGTTGAGGGGTGATCGATATGGATGCCGAAATCATTTCCCAGCTGGCCCCGACCGGAATCCTGCGCGTCGCGCTCAACATGGCCAACGGCTTGCTGATTACCGGTAAGACCGCCGATGGCGAACCCGATGGCGTCGCCCCCGACATGGCGCGCGCGCTCGCCGAAAAGCTGGGCGTCGGCGTTGAACTGATACAGTTCGCCTCGCCGGGCGAGATCGCCGATGCGGCGGATAAAGACGTCTGGGATCTCGGCCTGATCGGCGCCGAGCCGGTGCGGGCGGAGAAGATTGACTTCACCGCCGCCTATGTCGAGATCGAAGCGACCTATCTGGTACCCGCCGGCTCGACCCTGAATACCATCGAGGAAGTCGACAGCGATGGCATCCGCATCGCGGTATCGGGCCGCAGCGCCTATGACCTTTACCTCTCACGCAATCTGAAACATGCCGAGCTGATCCAGTCCAAGGGCATTAGCGGCGCGGTTGAGATGTTCGTATCGGAGAAGATGGATGCGCTGGCCGGCCTCCGTCCGGCGCTGGTCAATGAGGCCGCCAAGCTGCCCGGCAGCCGTATTCTCGACGGTCAGTTCACCTCGGTCCAGCAGGCGATGGGCGTGCCCAAGGGCAGGAGTGCCGGTGCCGAATATCTCAGCGCGTTCGTCGAGGAAGCCAAGGCAAGCGGCCTCGTCACCCGCCTGATCGAGCGTCACGGCGTAACCAGTCGCCTGTCGGTGGCGCAAGCGGCGTAGAACGGGTTTTCCTCGCTAGAGCACTATCCGACCAAATGGAATCAATTTGATGGAGTGTATCGGCTTCCCGGTCAGGCGCGGTGTGAAGCGCGATGCTTTCCATCGGGCAAGCGCCGCCTTCACGATGCCATGCGGCGAAAGCCACAGCGAGTGCTTGAGGCTGGCGGTGCTACGGCTGGGCCGGGCATTCTTGCCACGGAACGACCAGCCGACATCGCCGCTGATGCCGGAAACCCGTCGTTCGCGGCCCTTACGAGGCGGGCGTCCGTCGCCACGCCGCGGTAGATCGCCCCAGGTCAGGACGGTATCCCGGATCATCGAGGCGGTGTCGTAATTGATGGTGATCTTATATTTGGCGAGGCCATAGCGGGGCCAAGCCGCAGTTGGATTTTCCGGCTGGCCGAGCGCGTACTGACTGCCAGTGCCGCTATATTCAATGGTCTTGATCCTGTCGGCGCCCATCGCCTTGGCAATGTCGCCGAGCACATCAGCCTGCGCCATATTCGGCAGGATAAAACTTGGCAGAACGATCAGCCCCGCCGCAAAAGAAATCTATAGTCGCATTTAGTGCCTCCCCGGGCATAAAACGCACTCGAAGGGTGCGTATGGTTTCCCCCGGCGGTCAATCACCGGGCATGTGTTAAACACGTGATGACGACCATTATTCCAGCCGTGGCCGGGCGCAAAATGACGGTTCACGGGGAATTAAGCTGCAAGCTTTGCGTCTCGCGCTGATGATGGGCGAGAATAAAAAGCGGAGCCAGAATTGGGGGTATGCCCAGAATATGGGGTATGCAATGAACCCAATCAAACAGCATTCCGGAATTTTTCTGCTGTCCTTACTGCTCTCAGTCGGACTTATGGCCACAACCGCTTGATCGACGCCCCAACCCAAACCCGTCATGCCAGCCGATGGCGTAACAACTGGTGGAAAGCAATCAAAACCAGCAGATGGCAATACCGACCACATTGTCGGCGAAGAGCCCTGCTGATCGAAGCGGGTTGCCCATCGCGCGATCCGGGATCATGCTCTAATTTGCGAGATACCCGCACAGGGGATTTCTCGTCCAATCATATGGCTTGGCAATCCAGCATCGGGGAGATAACCATGTTAAAAATTATCCGCGTGATGAACCCGAATATCCTCAAAATGATCGGGATTGCCGGGGTGAGTGTCGGGGTGAGTGTCGGTGTTCTGACTCTCCAGGTTTCACCGGCAGCGGCATTTTCGCACGATAAACTGCAGCAGCGTTTACACGAGTTGACCAAACCGGCTGCGCCGCCAACTCCCCCCAAGCAAGTCGCGCCGATACAGGTGGCACCGCAGCAAGCCGTTCCAATGCCGCCGGCAGCTAAACCAGCGCCCGCCGCCCAGCCGACGCGACCGGCCAAAAAGCAGCCTAAACGATCCATCAGGCAGATTGCCGGCGACGTCTACCAGTTCAAAAACAATTTCCATAACTCCGTCTTTATGGTGACGACCTACGGAACCATCGTCGTCGATCCGATCAACAGTGACGCGGCAAGCTGGCTGAAGGCGGAGTTGCAAAGACGGTTCAACCAGTCGGTAAAATACGTAATTTATAGCCATGACCACGCCGATCATATTTCGGGTGGTGAGGTCTTTTCCGATACGGCGACATTTGTCAGCCACGCGCAGACCAAGCGGGACATCATTGAGGAGCGGCGACCGACGCCCATCCCGGAGATCACGTTTACCGATAAATTGACGCTGGAGCTGGGCGGCAAAACGGTTGAATTAACCTATGTCGGGCGAAATCACTCCGATAATTCCATCGTCATGAATTTTCCAAGTGAAGGTGTGCTCCATGCGGTTGATTTTATTCCGGTGAAATCGATCGCCTTCCGTGACCTGCCGGATGCCTATCTGGACGAATGGATGCAGTCGCTCAAAAATGTCGAGGCGATGGATTTCAGAATTCTGTCGCCGGGACACGGCCGCCTCGGCAACAAGCAGGACGTTCGGGCGTTCCGCGGCTATATGGAAGCTTTGCGGGCGCAGGTCACTAAAATGGCGCGTACCGGTAAATCCGTCGATGATGTTGTCGCCACCGTTACCATGGATAAATACAAATCCTGGGGCGGTTATAAAAGACACATCAAGGCAAATGTCAGGGCGATGTACAAGCTGGTTCAGTTGAATCGGCGCGGAAATCCATAGCCGCGTCGATAGACGGTTTCTCCGCCGACAATCCGTTCGATCCGGTTCGGCTTTCAGCCTGATTGAGGGGGCCGGTCAATCACGACCGGATTTCAGCCGACCGCCTGAGGAGAAAGCGAATCAAGACAGAGCGGTTATGTCGGGAAGGGCCTCTGTCATCGTTCGCCCTTACGGGTAAATGATGACATCACGCAAGGTCTCTTTGGTTCACAAGCGCCCTACCCCGGGGGTCTACACCTGTGCGACCGCCACAAACAGATCATCAAGCGAGGTCGGCTGCGGCAGGAACGCCTCTTCGACCAGATGGCGCATGAACGTGCCGAGATGCGCGCGGTTGGCGTCAAGCCCGTAGGGCCACGGGTCGTCGCCGCCGAATACACGATCCATTTCCTCGAGATCGTCATACAGCCACGGCGTCATGTACATCATCGCGCCGGTATAGCGCATCTGCTCGCGCGCCTTTTCCTTAGACGCCTCAAACGCGGTAAACAGGCTCTGGGCAATCCACGGGTTTTCGCGGTAGAGCGCCTCGCGGATCACCACCGTATGCATGATCGGGAATATTCCGGTGCGCCGGAACCAGTCCTGCTCAGCGGCGCGAAAATCGGGAATCAGGCGCTCGATATCCTCGCAGGTGCGGTAAGTCTTGGGCTGGCGCGCCGCCATGATGGCATCGATTTCACCGCCGGCCAGCGCATCGGCCAGCGTGTCGTGCTGGACCAGCGCCGACATTCGTACGTCCCT
>JBLHKG010000198.1:0-5161 GCA_047619835.1 Alphaproteobacteria bacterium | reverse complement strand
CCAGCACCAGATCCGCCTCCACGGCAGCGGGAAGGTCCATCCCGGCGGCGGAAGCGCTCTCATAGGCGGGCAGCGGCAAATCGGCGTTATGCGGCAGACGCTTGAGCGAAACAGTGATGGTCATTTTTCAGTGATTGTCATTTTGTGGTGTCGGTCCCTAAGTGATCGGCAATGCGAGCGGCCAGCGTCTCCGCCACCGCCTGCTTCGACATGAGCGGCCAGTCTTCGGTGCCGCCCTCGGTTATCAGGTGAACGATATTGTTGTCGCCGCCAAACGTTTCGGTGCCGGACGCGACGTCATTGGCAACGATCCAGTCGCAGCCTTTGGCCGCGCGCTTGGGTATGGCCTTTGCGACGACATCGCCGGTCTCGGCGGCAAAGCCGATCACCAGCGCCGGGCGGCCGTTTCCGGCAGCGGAGAGCCGCCTTAGAATATCGGGATTTTCAGTCAGGCTCAGCGCGGGCGGCGCGCCGTTTTTCTTGATTTTACTGTCCTGCAATTCGGTTGGCCGCCAGTCCGCGACCGCCGCCGCACACACCGCAATGTCGGCGGGCAGCGCCGCCTCGCAGGCAGCCAGCATGTCGCGCGCCGATTCCACCCGTATCACCGAGACGCCGGCCGGGTCCGGCTCGGCGGTCGGGCCGGTGACCAGTGTCGTCGCCGCGCCAAACCGCGCCAGCGCGGCGGCAATCGCGTGCCCCTGCTTGCCGGACGAGCGGTTGGCTATATAGCGCACCGGATCGATCGGCTCGTGCGTCGGCCCGCTGGTGACGAGGGCACGCCGCCCCGCCAGACGCCCTGAATGGACAAAATAACTCTCGATGGCATCGGCAATGTCGTTCGGCTCGGCCATCCGACCGTCGCCATATTCGCCGCACGCCATGTCGCCGGCGACCGGCCCGATCAGCCGGATGCCGCGCGCCCGCAGGATCTCGACATTCTGTTGGGTCGCCGCGTGCTCCCACATACGGACATTCATCGACGGCGCGGCCATCACGTCCTTGTCGGTGGCCAACAGCACGGTGGTCGCCAGATCGTCGGCGATCCCCTGCGCCATGCGGGCCAGTATGTTGGCTGTGGCGGGCACCACGACCAGCAGATCGGCATCGCGCGACAGCTGGATATGGCCCATCTCATGCTCGTCGGTCAGCGAGAAGATATCGCCATAGACCTTGTCGCCCGACAGCGCAGCCACCGACAGCGGCGTGACGAACTCAGAGGCCGCTTTGGTCAGCACACAGCGCACCGCCGCGCCGCGCTCGCGCAGCCGCCTTATCAGCTCGAGGCATTTATACGCCGCGATGCCGCCTGAAATGATCAGGAGTATGCGTTTTCCCTGAAGCATCGATGTCGCGCAATCCGTTGAAAAGATGGGGATAACCTAGTGTTCGCCGCGTCCGGAGGCAAGACATCCATAATGGCAGGGCAGAGGGGCGTGGAAAAGCTCAAACCTTGACAAGGTGTTGTCGATTATGACAACATACGTATATGAGTCGAGACACGCGACCCATTTCGTGGATCAGGGCGGCGCTGAAAGCCTTCGAAAAATTCCCCGGTAAAGTCAGGGGAGATATCGAAGCTGCGCTGACGATCTCGGCCGAAGGTGGAAAAGCCGACACCGCGAAACCCATGACAGGGCTCGGCTCCGGCGTCATGGAAATTGCGCTGAAGCATGACACCAATGCTTACCGCGCAATCTATGTCACTGAAATAGCTGGATCCCTGTGGGTTGTTCACGCCTTCCAGAAAAAGTCGAAGACCGGAATCAAGACCTCGAAACTGGATTTGGATCTAATTCGTGATCGCCTTAAACGCTTGAAGAAGGAGTTATTGCAATGAGCCAGAAAGATGAATTTGAACTGGTCCGGGGGAGCGGCAATGTGTTCCGCGACCTGGGCGAAAAAAATGCGGATGTAAAACAGGCCAAGGCCATTCTCGCGGCGCGGATCATTGCCGTGATGGATGAGAGAAAAATTGGCGTGCGTAAAGCCGGCACCATGACAGAGTTCGCAGCGGCCGATTTTTCACGGGTACGCAATGCGGATCTCGGGCGCTTCACACTCGATCGTCTGATCAGGATGCTGAGCGCTTTGGACGACAGCATCGAGGTGACAATTCAGCTCGGGCCGAGTGCTGAGCTAGAGGCCGTGCCGGTTTAAGGAATAACGACGATGTTAAAACATGCAGCCCATCCCGGCGAAGTTCTGAAAGACGAACTTGGAGGACTGGGGATCACGCCCACGGAGCTGGCGCGCCAGATCGACGTGCCGGCGAACCGGATGAGCCAGATCATCAACGGCAAGCGATCCATCACCGGCGACACAGCGCTTCGGTTGGGTCACTGGTTCAGGACCGACCCGCTCTGCCGTGTGGGGTGTTTCTAAATGGGGTCAATCAATGTCGACGGGAGATGATCTTTGTATGACGCTGAAGCAGGAACTCGATAAAAAAATAAGGGGAAGCAGAACAATATCAAAGACTCGCTGATAGCTGACACCGCTATCAAGGGAAAATACGTGCTGGTGACGGACGACCGGCACTTGAAGGAAGTCACAGAACTGCATGGGGGCGTATGTTGGACGCTATCAGAGATGCTTGAGAAAACGTCGTGATTTTCGATCTTCCCGGATTGCGTATACCGTAACATTTCTCTGATCGTCGGCGGCGATAACCCCCAGTCTTTCGTGCGGGATAACGGCAGGTGGACCGCATAGCTGTTACATTATGCCAGGCGGTAATGTAACAGGGCCTCAGAATTTCGACTTTGCGACATCGAGGGAAAGCCCTCTACCCCGCCATGATCGGCGCATCGCCCTTGAGCATGATGCGGTGCATATAGCGCCGTTCGCTGGCCACATGGATCGGTGTCGCCTGATGCAGCGCCGCGCGGTTGTCCCAGATCAGCATATCGCCCGCCGACCATCGATGGCTGTACTGAAAAGCCGGTTGGTCGCAATGGGCGTAAAGCGCATCCATCAGCGCATCGCTCTCGTCCTGTGTCATGCCCTCCACCGCGTCACAGCGCATCGGATTGAGATAGAGCGCGTCTCGTCCGGTTTCCGGGTGGCGGCGCACGATGGGTTGCCACACGCCGTCGCTGCCCTGCCTTTCGGCCTCGGTGCGGGTCAGCAGCTTGCGCGGCGCGCGGCGCGACAGATAGGCCTGAAACGCGCGGCGACCCTGAATTTTTTCTTTCATCTGGTCCGATAGCGCCTCATAGGCCAGCGCCATCGAGATGAATTCGGTATTGCCGCCGCCGCTCGGCGGCAGATCGATGGCGTAGAGCGTGGTTGCCTTGGGCGGCGCGGCGAGGTTCGAATGGTCGGTATGCCACGAGCCACCCCGCATCAGCGGTGTGGTCTCGCCGGTGCGCTTGTCGGTCGCGCTGTTGACCAGCTCCTCGATGACATCATAGCCGGGAAGCCGGTAGGTCGCCGTGACCGGCGGCATCGGCTCACCCAGATTGCGCGCGGCGGCAAGGAACGCGTCGGCTGTGGCAAAATGCTGATCGCGGAACACCAGAACGACATTGTCGATAAAGGCGGCGTTGATGGTCAATCTTGTTGCCGAATCGAGCGGCCCAGCGAGATCGAGGCTGCGTATTTCCGCGCCGAACGGCGCCTCCAGACGGTGAATTTCGTAAGTCACAGGACCGCGATCAGCACGCCGGCGATCAATGCGGCGCCTGCCCAGAGCGGCCAGCGAGCGCCTGACCGGCGGCCTCCCGCCATCGCCTCGAGGGTGGCGGGGTGAAGCTTGAGCCCGTCGCGCGACAGCTGGTCGGCGGCCTCGCCCAGGGTCGAAATCAGATGCGGCAATCGTTCGATCAGCCGGCCCGCCTCGTCCACCATCTCCGCCGCGCGCGCCTCGACGGTCATTTCATCGGCCATCCACTCTTCGATCAGCGGCCGGGCGAGCTCCCACATATTGGTATCGGGGCACAGCTTGCGCCCGACGCCTTCGGCAACCAGCATGGTTTTTTGTAGCAGCAGCAGCTGTGGCTGGGTTTCCATCTCGAACCGTTCGGTGATCTGGAATAGCTGCGCCAGCAGCCGCGCCAGCGAAATATCCCTGAGCGGCAGGCCAAGAATCGGTTCGGCGATGGCGCGCGCGGCCTGGGCAAACGCTTCGCGTGACTGGTGCGCCGGCACATATCCCGCCCGGATATGGACGTCCGCCACCCGCACATAGTCGCCGGCGAGAAAGCTCGACAGCATTTCAGCGAGGTAAAAGCGTGTCTGCCGGTCGAGACGGCCCATGATGCCGAAATCGACCGCCTGGATGGCCCCGTCCTCGCCGATCAGCAGATTGCCCGGATGCAGATCGGCATGGAAGAATCCGTCCCGGAAGACCTGAAGGAAGAAGGCGCGCGCCATATTGCCAACCAGTGTCGCGGTATCGTGCCCGGCCTCTTCGATCCGGGCTATCTCGTCGATCGGGAAGCCCGATATGCGGTCGACGGTGAGGACGCGGCGCCCAGTTCGGGTCCAGTCCATCGCCGGAATCCGAAAAGTGGGATCATTCTCGAAATTGGCACGAAGCTCGGTGCCGGCGGCGGCCTCGAGCCGGAGATCCATCTCCTCCGCCACCGATTTCGCCAGCGTCTCGATCACATCGACCGGGCGAAGCCGCCTCATGCGGGGCGCATGGCGCTCCACTGTCTCCGCCAGCCAGCGCAGGAGGTCGAGATCGCGGGCAAAGGCCTGCTCGATGCCGGGCCGCAATATTTTAACCGCGACCTCGTCACCGTCGGTGGTGATCGCAAAATGCACCTGCGCGATGGAGGCGGCGGCGACCGGCTCGTCGTCGAACGCTGAAAACAGCTCCTCCAGCTTCTTGTTGAATTCTGTCTCGATCGCCTGCCGTGCCTCGGCAGCGGGAAAGGGCGGCAAATCGTCCTGCAGCGAGGACAGATCATCGGCGATTTCCTCACCGACCAGATCGGCGCGGACGGACAGCGTCTGACCCAGCTTGATAAAGCTCGGCCCCAGATCCTGCAGCGCTGCTGCCAGTCGTTGGCCGGGCCGTTGTTCGTCGCGTCCGGGCGGTTTTCGTGCGCCAAGCGCCAGCAGGCGTTGTGCGAAGTTGCGGGTTCCGGGTCCCGGCACCGGTCCGTCTACAACGAAAAGCGCTTTATGTCGTGCCAGCGTGCGGGCGATC
>JBLHKG010000197.1:0-5164 GCA_047619835.1 Alphaproteobacteria bacterium | reverse complement strand
TCGTCGAGACCAGCTTCGACGCGCGCGTGATGCACTCGGTCTCGATGCCGGTTGTATAGGGCAGCAGATCCTGGCGGGTCCTGAGCGCCATCACGACTTCCTCGAGCGCGGCATTGCCGGCACGTTCGCCAAGACCATTGATCGTGCATTCGACCTGGCGCGCGCCATTGGCGACACCGGCCAGCGAGTTGGCAACCGCGAGGCCCAGATCGTTATGGCAGTGGGTCGAGAAGATCGCCTTGTCCGAATTGGGCACACGCTCGATCAGCATGGCGATCAAAGCGCCGAATTCCTCCGGCACCGCATAACCGACCGTGTCTGGAACATTGATGGTTGTTGCCCCGGCCGTGATCGCGGCTTCGACCGTGCGGCACAGAAAATCATGCTCGGTGCGCGAGCCATCTTCCGGCGACCATTCGACATCATCGGTAAAATTGCGCGCGTAGGTGACGCTATCGATCACCGCCTGCAAAACTTCTTCCGGCTCCATCTGCAACTTATATTTCATATGGAGCGGCGAGGTGGAGATGAAGGTGTGGATGCGGCGCCGTTCAGCCGGCTTCAACGCGTCGGCGGCCCGTTCGATATCGCCGCGCGCCGATCGAGCCAGACCGCAAATCGTCGAACCCTTGATAATTTTGGCAATTTCATTGACCGCCTGAAAATCGCCATTGGAGGCAATCGGAAACCCGGCCTCGATCACGTCGACGCCCATTTCCTGGAGAAGCTCCGCAATGCGCATCTTCTCTTCCAGATTCATCGAGGCGCCCGGCGACTGTTCGCCGTCTCGCAATGTTGTATCGAATATAACGACCCGGTTCAGGTCTTTGCTGGCACTCATGACTCAGCTCCTTTTCCCAGTAGGGGTTAGCGACGTTCGCAATATAAATCCCCTGAACGGCCAGATAGCTGGCTCATCCGTTCAGGGGCCGCTAAGTCGCAGCCCCAGGCTGGACGGAAGCGAGAAGCGCAAGTCAGCAATCGCCGCGACACGCAATTGCGTCCCGGCTATTCCGACTCCCGTAATATCGCGCTTCGTTTCCATCGCCCGCTGGTGCCTGCTGAGTAGGGCGCTCGATTGTCAAAAACCGTCCCCAAACGGGCAATTACCCGCCCGATTGGAGAAAGACTCTCAACAATTCCAAGCTAACCCTTTATTTCTAATCCCTAATTAACCACAAATGCAACGATTTTTCGGAAAAATAGGCCAGATGAGAGTATGAATGGCGATCCCGCTGGCCCTGAAAGACCGCACCAGCCGTAAGAGGAGGGTCTCTCCTCTCCGCACAGTTGGTGTCGCTGACGTCGCCACCCAACCAAATGCTACCGCCGCTAATTCTTCGATTTGTCGACCAGACGGTTCTCGGCGATCCACGGCATCATGGCCCGCAGGCGGGCGCCTACTTCCTCGACCGGGTGCTCTGCCTCACGGCGACGCTGCGCCTTGAAGCTGGCCTGGCCAGCAGCGTTTTCCAGCACCCAATCCCGCGTGAAGCGGCCTGACTGGATATCGTCGAGAATATCCTTCATGCGGGCCTTAACACTGGCGTCGATCAACCGCGCGCCGGAAACATAATCGCCATATTCTGCGGTATTGGAGATCGAGTAGCGCATGTTGGCGATACCGCCCTCATAGATCAGATCGACGATCAGCTTGACTTCGTGCAAGCACTCGAAATAGGCCATCTCCGGCGCGTAGCCGGCCTCGACCAGCGTCTCGAACCCCGCCTGGATCAGCGAGGTCAGCCCGCCGCACAGAACAGCCTGCTCGCCGAACAGATCGGTTTCGCATTCCTCGCGGAAGGTGGTTTCAATGATGCCGGCGCGACCACCGCCGATGGCGGCAGCATAGGACAGGCCAATGTCATGTGCGTTGCCGGAAGAATCCTGATCGACGGCAATCAGGCAGGGCACGCCGGCGCCGCGCAGATACTCGGAGCGAACCGTATGACCCGGTCCCTTGGGAGCGATCATGAAGACGTCGAGATCGGCCCGAGCCTCGATCAGCTTGAAATGAATATTGAGCCCATGGGCGAAGGCCAGCGCCGCGCCCTGCTGCAGATTGTCGCGCAGGTCGTCGTTATAGAGCGCAGCCTGCAGCTCATCGGGAACCAGCACCATTACGACGTCGGCCCATCTGGCGGCGTCGGCCGGCGACATCACCTTGAGCCCGGCGGCTTCAGCCTTGGCCACGCTGGACGAAGTTCCGCGCAGCCCGACGACCACCTCAGTGACCCCGCTTTCGCTCAAATTTATGGCGTGGGCATGGCCCTGACTGCCATAGCCAATGATCGCAACCTTCTTTGATTTGATCAGGTTTACGTCGGCATCCCGGTCGTAAAAAACGCGCATGATAAAATTCCTCGTAGGGTTAGTTCTGGATGGTTGTTTGATAGGGAGACGTCGCGTGAGCGGCATCAAATTGCCTGCCGTGCACGGTTTAAAACCCCTTGGCCCCGCGTGCAATAGCAACCACGCCTGTGCGGGAAATCTCGACGAGGCCCAGCGGCTTCATCAGATCGATGAAGGCGTTGATTTTTTCCGTCGCGCCGGAGATTTCAAATACGAAGGAATTCGCCGTGCTGTCGATCGCGCGGGCGCGGAAAATGTCGGCGATGCGAAGCGCCTCCACGCGCTTGTTGCCGGTGCCGCGCACCTTGACCAGCGCCAACTCGCGTTCAACGCTCGGCCCTTCGACCGTCAGATCCATGATGCGGTGGATCGGCACCAGCCGGTCGAGCTGCGCCTTGATCTGTTCAATGATCTGCGGCGTTCCGGAAGTGACCACCGAGATACGCGAGACCTTATTCTCGGGATCGACCTCGGCAACGGTCAGGCTTTCAATGTTATAGCCGCGCCCGGAAAACAGCCCGATGACGCGCGCCAGCACGCCGACCTCGTTATCAACCAGAACCGCAATTGTGTGTCGTTCGGTGGTATCCACCTTTTACTCTCCTTTTAGGGACCGTTAGAGCCATGCGCGCCTGACGTTTAGACCAGCACCATGCCCTCGACGGATGTTGGCCTGTTGGCCTCGTCCTCCGGCCCCATCAGCATTTCGTTATGCGGCGCCCCGGACGGTATCATCGGGAAGCAGTTTTCCGTCTTATCGACCGCAATGTCGCAAATCGTGAATCTATCGTTCGACAACATTTCCTTGATAACGTCATCGACCTCATCCGGTCGGGTCGCGCGCAGCCCTGCCGCGCCATAGGATTCCGCCAGCTTGACAAAATCCGGCAGCGACGCGGTGTAGCTTTCCGAGTAGCGCCCGCCATAAAGCAGTTCCTGCCACTGACGCACCATCCCCATATATTCGTTATTGAGGATAAACACCTTGACCGGCAGGCGGTACTGCATCGCCGTCGACATTTCCTGCATGTTCATCTGGAACGAGGCCTCACCGGAAACGTCGATAACGGTCGCCTTGGGATGGGCCATCTGCACGCCGATTGCTGCCGGGAAGCCATAGCCCATCGTGCCGAGCCCGCCGGAGGTCATCCAGCGCTTGGGTTCCTCGAACTTGTAATATTGCGCGGCCCACATCTGATGCTGACCCACCTCGGTCGTGATGTAAGTGTCGGTATCCTTGGTCAGCGCATACAGACGCTCAAGCGCATATTGCGGCTTGATAATCTTGTCCGATTGCGTGTAACGCAGGCACTCGCGTTTGCGCCACTGCTCGATTTGCGCCCACCATTTTTTCTGCGCCTTGGGTTCGCGCTTCGCCTTGATCTCTTTCCAGATCTTGATCATGTCGGCCAGCACGCTGGCGCAGTCGCCGACGATCGGCACGTCGACCGCGATGTTCTTGTTGATCGAGGACTGGTCGATATCGACATGAATTTTTTTGGAACCCGGCGAAAACTCCGACAGCAGACCAGTCACGCGGTCATCAAACCGCGCGCCGATATTGATCATCACGTCACAATCATGCATCGCGAGATTTGACTCATACGTTCCATGCATACCAACCATGCCGAGGAACTGTTTGTCGCTCGCCGGATAAGCGCCAAGCCCCATCAGGGTCAGCGTGATCGGATCGCCGGTCATGCGGACAAATTCAGTCAGCAGATTGCTGGCCTTGCTCCCCGAGTTAATCACCCCGCCGCCACAATAGAAGAGCGGCTGCTTTGCCTTGGCGATCAGCTCCACCGCTTCGCGAATACGCGCCTGATCGCCCTTGATCCGCGGGCGGTAGGTCTTGTGTTTGGCTTGCGTGATTTTGACCGGCTCATAGCCGATCTCGTTGATCAGCACGTCCTTGGGCAAATCAATTACCACCGGTCCGGGACGGCCCGCTTTTGCGACATACATCGCCTCGTGCATCACCCGGGACAAATCCGCGACGTCCTTGACCAGATAATTATGCTTGGTGCAGGGCCGCGTGATCCCGGTGGTATCCGCCTCCTGAAACGCATCATTGCCAATCAGATGCGTCGGCACCTGGCCGGTCAGACACAGCACCGGGACAGAGTCCATCAGCGCATCAGTCAGCCCGGTGACCGCATTGGTCGCGCCGGGACCGGACGTCACCAGGACGACACCCAACTTCCCGGTCGAGCGCGCGTACCCTTCGGCCATGTGCACCGCACCGCCCTCCTGGCGGACCAGAACGTGCTTCAGCCGGTTCTGTTTGAAGATCGCGTCGTAGATCGGCAGCACCGCACCGCCGGGATAGCCGAAAATCGTATCTACCCCTGCCTCCACCAGGCACTGGATGATGATGTCCGATCCGGAAAGTTTACGCTTGGCCATAACTCGTCCTGTTCTTGCTAACCCAGCCGCGCACGCCACGCGCCCAATACACTTAAATAAACAAAAGGCGATCCCGATAAATAAACAAAAGGCGATCCCGACAGGCGGAATTCCCTCTGCTGAATTCAAAATCTTAGACCGCCGAGGCGAGAATCCGCCGGAACCGGCGATTGCCGACTTCAGGGACGGCGCAAATTAGTCGTTCAGTCGCGGGGGGTCAACAAAAAACTGCTAATTTCTGAAAAGATATTATCCAATTTAATTTCCGAATATTGCGTATCAATTCGTATATTCGCAATAAATTGATGCATAAACCAGGTGAACTGGCGTTTGACATACCGCCGTGTTGCCTGGGACGCCCCCCGGCATGCCGCATCCCGGTCGATTTCCCCGCCAATATGGCGCA
>JBLHKG010000196.1:0-5169 GCA_047619835.1 Alphaproteobacteria bacterium | reverse complement strand
TTGAAGAAGAACAAGGTTACGGTTTTCGACGGTGCCGGAAAACTCGCCGGTGCGGGCAAAGTTGCCGTCACGGACAAGGAGGGCAACACACAGGAGCTGGCGGCCAAGCACATCGTGCTGGCGACTGGTGCCCGCGCCCGCTCCTTGCCGGGGCTTAAGGCCGATGGTGACCGCATCTGGAGCTATCGCGAGGCAATGGTGCCGACCGAAATGCCAAAATCACTACTGGTGGTTGGCTCGGGCGCGATTGGCGTCGAGTTCGCGAGCTTCTATCGCGATATGGGGGCTGAGGTAACGATTGTTGAAGTGCTGGACCGGGTCGTCCCAGTTGAGGACGCCGACATTTCGGCCCATGCCCAAAAAGCCTTCGAAAAACAGGGGATGAAGATCTATACTGGCGCCAAGGTGGAGGCGCTGGAAACCAGCAGCGATAGCGTGACCGCGACGGTCGATACAGGTAACGGCAAAGAAAGCATTACGGTTGATCGGGTAATCCTCGCCATCGGCATCCAGGGAAACGTTGAGGATATTGGGCTTGAGGGTACCGGAATTGTGGTTGATCGTTCGCATATTGTGATCAATGAGTGGTGCGAAACCGGTGAGAAGGGGGTCTATGCCATCGGCGATCTGGTCGGCCCGCCCTGGCTGGCGCATAAGGCGAGCCATGAAGGGGTGATCTGTGTCGAGCATATCGCCGGGCTCGATACCCACCCGCTCGATACCTCCAATATTCCCGGCTGCACCTATTGCCGCCCGCAGATCGCCAGCGTTGGCCTGACCGAAGCGGCGGCGAAAGAAGCAGGACATGAAATTCGCACCGGAATGTTTCCGTTTCAGGGCAACGGCAAGGCAATCGCCCTCGGCGACCCCGAGGGTTTCATCAAAACGGTGTTCGATGCAAAGACCGGTGAGTTGCTCGGCGCCCACATGATCGGCCCCGAAGTTACCGAAATGATTCAGGGGTATGTGATTGCCCGCACCGGTGAGCTGACCGAGGCAGAGCTGATGCACACGGTTTTCCCGCACCCGACGCTGTCGGAAGCCATGCACGAGTCGGTCCTTGATGCCTATGACCGGGTTATCCATTTCTAGGGCATCATGGCAGGCAATATCGAAAAACTGCGCCCCCGCCATCCGGAGAAGGCGAAAAATCCGGATAGCCCGTCGCCGCGCAAGCCCGACTGGATTCGCGTCAAGGCGCCGAATTCCGAGGAATATTTCAAGACCCGCTCCCTGATGCGCGAGCTCGATCTCGTAACCGTGTGCGAGGAAGCGGCCTGTCCCAATATCGGCGAATGCTGGTCACAGCGTCATGCGACGATGATGATCCTGGGCTCGGTCTGCACCCGTGCCTGCGCCTTTTGTAATGTTGCCACGGGCATGCCGGATCGTCTTGATCCGCATGAGCCCGAGCGTGTCGGTGAAGCGGTTGCCCGGCTGGGGCTCCGTCATGTGGTGATCACATCGGTTGATCGCGACGATCTGAAGGATGGCGGCGCTGGGCATTTCGCCGCCGTTATCAACAGCATCCGAGCGGCCACGCCCGACACGACGATTGAGGTGCTTACCCCCGATTTTCTCCGCAAGGAGGGCGCCCTTGAAATCGTTGTCGAGGCCCGCCCCGACGTGTTCAACCACAATCTTGAAACCGTGCCGCGCCTCTATCCGACCGTACGGCCGGGCGCCCGTTACTTTCATTCACTGAAACTGCTCGACCGGGTAAAGCAGCTCGATCCAACGATTTTTACCAAATCGGGACTAATGGTCGGGCTTGGCGAAGAGCTTATCGAGGTTGCTCAGGTGATGGACGATCAGCGGTCGGCGGATGTCGATTTTCTGACAATCGGACAGTATCTGCAGCCGACGCCCAAGCATCACCCGCTGGACCGGTTTGTCACCCCGAATGAGTTTGATGATCTCCGGGCACATGCGGTTGCCAAGGGATTTCTGCTTGTCTCGGCTTCGCCGCTGACGCGGTCCTCGTATCATGCCGATGAGGATTTCGCGCTATTACGGACCGCCCGCGAAGAAAAACTCGCTAAGGCCAACCGCTGATCCATGCCGCAACACGCGGAAAAGCGCTTCCTCCCCTATACAGCGGAACAGGTCTTCGATCTGGTCGCGGACATCGAACGCTATCCCAAATTCCTGCCGTGGTGTGTCGGCGCAAGGATCCTCCGGCGGGATGGCGATGTGTTGAAGGCCGATGTGATCGTGGGCTTCAAGATGCTGCGGGAAACCTTTACCTCACGGGTTACCCTGAACAGGGTTTCAGATATTCAAGTAGAATATCAAAAGGGTCCATTTAAGCATCTGGAAAATAACTGGAAGTTTGTTTCTGTGGAAGGCGGATGCGAGATCGAATTCTTTATCGATTTTGAATTTCGATCACGCCTTCTGCGCAACATTATGGGGCCGCTATTCGGCGAGGCCGTCCGCCGCATGGTCGGCGCATTTGAGACGCGGGCAAAAGATATTTACGGATAATGTCACGCCCCGGGGGGGCTGAACAAAGCGTCCTCGATCATCAGCATTGCCTGCAGGACGGCGGCTTCCCGAACAGCCGCGCGGTCGCCTGAAAAAATTTCATGATAAACGGTGATCTTGCCGTCCCACCGGCAGCAGGCAAAATGGACCAGCCCGACCGGCTTCGCCTCGGTTCCGCCGCCGGGACCGGCAACGCCGGTAATGGAAACCGCGATATCGGCGCCTGATTTTCGCTGTGCGCCTTCGGCCATCGCCCAGGCGACTTCCTCGCTGACGGCGCCGCTAAAGTCGATCTGTTCCTTACGTACCGATACGGAGTCGGTTTTGGCCTGGTTTGAATAGGTGACATAGCCGCGATCAAATACATCCGACGAACCGGCCATCGCGGTGAGGGCTACCGATAACAGTCCTCCTGTGCAGGATTCCACGGTCGCGACCGTCCTGCCTTCCTTGCGGCAGAGGTCGATTAGACGAATTGCGCGGTCGAGCGTTTCAGAACTCAGCATGATGATCTCTCAGTTAAACAGCAGCCAGATGCCGTAAAGGATAACACCGGCGTAAAGCGCGGCCAAAAGATCGTCAAGCATGATCCCGAAGCCGCCCTTTACCTCCCGATCAGCCCATGAAACCGGCCAGGGCTTGAGGATATCGGCCAGCCGGAACAGCACAAAACCGGCCATATAATAGTTCCAGCTGGGCGGCACGGCGGTCAGCACAAGCAGCTGCGCGGCGACTTCGTCGATAACAATCGCGCCTGGATCGTTGGTGCTGGTTCGGCGTTCATAGATTGTCGCCGGCCAGATTCCGATCAGGAACAGCGCGACTCCCGCTGCTACCAGCGCGGACAGGCCGAAATGAGTCATCAGGTACCAGGCGATCGGCAGCGCTGCGAGCGAGGCCCAGGTGCCGGGTGCGAACGGCAGCAGTCCGATGCCAAAGAATGTCGATGTCAGACACACGGGATGGAAAAACGACATACCGCGGGGCAGGGGGCGTGACGCCATTATGCGCCCACCGGCAGGCGGATCGCGGCTACCGCCTGCGCAGCGATGCCTTCGCGTCTGCCGGTAAAGCCAAGCCCTTCAGTGGTGGTTGCCTTGACGCTCACTCCGCTGAGCGGAATGCCTAGAATTTCGGCGATTCGTCCGCGCATCACATCGCGGTGTGGGCCGATCTTCGGCGCCTCGCAGATCAGCGTGACGTCTACATTGTCGATCATGCCGCCTCTTGCCGCGACCAGGCCCGCCGCGTAACGCAAAAAGGCTGCTGAATCCGCGTCGCGCCATTGCGGGTCGCTGGGCGGAAAGTGAGAGCCAATATCACCGTCCCCGATGGCGCCGAGAACGGCGTCGGTTATGGCATGCAGTGCCGCATCGGCATCAGAATGCCCCTCGAGACCATGATCGTGCGCAATCGTTATGCCGCCGAGAATGACATGATTGCCGGGGCCGAAACGATGAACGTCAAACCCGGTGCCGATCCGGGTGATGAGGCCCCCACCGCCAAGAACCCGTTCCGCCTGTGCCATATCTTCCTGTGTCGTAATTTTGAAATTAGCCTCGCTGCCCATGACAAGGGCAACGGGAAGGCCGGCGCGCTCTGCCACCATTGCATCGTCAGTCAGCTCGGCGCCTTCCGTAGTCTCATGCGCGACAAGAATTTCGGAGAACCGGAACCCCTGCGGCGTTTGCGCCCGGCGCAGTGAGGTTCTGTCCATCGTCGAGGTCACTGTTGTGCCGTCACCGGCTGCGCATTTGATTGTGTCATTGACCGGCAGGGCAGGGACGACGGCCGGGTAGAGGTCAAGCGCATCGATTACGCGACCGATAAGCGCCGCATCGGCAAAGGGGCGCGCGCCATCATGTATCAGCACCTTGTCGGGCTGCAAATCGCGCAGGCTTTCAAGGCCGAGACGCGCTGATTCCTGGCGTGTCGCGCCGCCTTCTACCGGCGGCATAAGGGCAGCATCTGCAAACGCGGCATCGTAAAGGTCCCGATCTTCGGGGCGGAGGACGACCCGGATATGATCGACGGCGCTGTGGCCAACAAATGCATTAGCCGCTCGGCGCAGAACTGCGGCACCCGCCAGCGGGAGATATTGCTTCGGCCGTTCACCACCGAAGCGGCTTCCGCTGCCGCCCGCCAGTATCAAGGCTGCACAGCCCGCCATGGCATTACCTGTAGAGAAATTTATATTATCGGGGGCTCTTCCACCCGGGGCTGGCAAACTACTGCCGCCCGCCGGACTTGCCAAGCGGCGACGATTCGACCGGGCCCGTAGAGTTCGTCTTGGATACGCGTTGTCGCTGCTATATTCTGTCGCCATGGATATGAATTTTTTGCTGTCGGTTTCCGCTGTCGCTGCTCTGGTGCCGGCCGCTCTTCTTCCCTGGCGCGGGGGAGGAGAGCGCAATGTTGTGTTCTGGCTTCTTTTACTGGTGGCCTTTGCAGGTGCGCTCTCCTGGGCCTTCGTTGCTTTCGCGCCGGGCTGGCGAACAGGCTTTGCGCCGGCATTATGGATTACCATCTGCGCGACGCTCGCTATCTTTGCTCTTGTCGCGGCGTTAACCAGCGACGGGTACCGCCTTTCCGCCGTTTTGCTGCCCTATCTGATTGTTTTGGGTGTGCTCGCCACGATCTGGCAAAACACCCCGGGACAGCCGTTGCGCGGCGACGCGCCCG
>JBLHKG010000195.1:0-5187 GCA_047619835.1 Alphaproteobacteria bacterium | reverse complement strand
TGCTGCCGCTCGACGGCAAGGGCGTTCATATCCTGAAGGTCGGCGATGAAATCGGCGCAGGGTCGGCGATCAAAATATGTAACGGGGCGTGGAACAAGGGCGCCTTCGCGCTCTATACCGCCGTCATGATGGCCGCCGAGCATTACGGCTTTACCGAGATACTGCGCCAACGCCTGCCGGGCAGCCAGGCGGGTACGGTCGACAAGCTCGACGAGGCGATCAACCGTTTGCCGTCGCTGTCCGGGCGCTATATTGGCGAGATGGATCAGGTGGCGGAAACCTTTGCCTCGATTGGTCTGCCGGACGGTTTCCATCAGGCATCGGCCGAGCTGTTCCGGATGCTCAACTCGACCTCGCTGGCATCGGAAAGACGCGAACAGATCCCGCCCGAGCGAACGCCGCTCGATGTCCTGAAAATCGTCGTCGCCGACCTTGGGGGGAAATAAGGCATGATCCGGTCAAGGCTCTTCGGGTTGCGCGCTCCAATGCGCAAGCGGCGAATACGCTGATGGCGAAGTCTTCGTTTTTTGGCGGTATAGCCACAGCATTGTCCAATCCTCAGTTCCGGCTGTTCTGGTGCTCCAACGCGGCGTCGACCATCGGTCGCTGGGTCTATCGCACTGCGGTCGGCTGGCTGACCTGGGAACTGACAAAGGACCCGAAATGGCTCGGGATCGTCGCCTTTGCCGATATTTTCCCCATGGTCGTGCTGTCGATCTTCGCCGGCGCGCTGTCCGACCGGATAGGATACATCAAGGTCATCAAAGTCACCCAGTTTGGCATGTGCGTACTGGGCGCTGCCTTTGCCGGCGCTATATACGCGGGCTATCTCAGAATAGAGCTCATCATCATCCTGTCGGTGTTTCACGGGACGCTCGAGGCGATGTCGACTCCGGCGCGGATTTCCATCGTTCATGCCCTCGTCCGGAAAGAAGATTTGTCGGCGGCAATCGCATTGGGGTCCGCCATGTTCAACGCATCCCGCGTGGTCGGGCCGGCGATTGGCGGCGCGCTGCTGAACTGGGCCAGGCCGGAATTCGTGATGGTGATCGCCACGCTCGCCTTTATCCAGTTTTATGTCGTTACATTCTTTATCCGGGCGGAGAATGCTGGCGGGACCGGCCGCATTTCGTGGGAACTGATCGAAGATATGATACAGGGCGTAATTTACGCTTGGGAAAATGTCGGAATCCGTTTCGTCATGCTGATGCTGATGGTGGTCGGCCTGCTGATCCGTCCGGTGATGGAGTTTGCGCCGGCGTTCTCGGCTGAGGTGTTCGGTCGAGGCCCTGAAGGCTACGCAATGCTGCTGTCCTCAATCGGGGCCGGAGCACTGGTTGCGGCGCTCTGGCTGGCCCGGCGAGGCCGGACAGGGGGACTGGTGCGTCTGGTCGTGGGTTCACTGGTTGCACAGGGAATCGCGCTCGTTCTGTTTTCGTTTACCAGCAATATCTATGTCGGGGCAGGCTTCCTTGTCTGTATGGGGTTTTTCATGCTGATCGGCGGCGTGGGATCGCAGACCCTGATTCAGAACGCGGTTCACGCGACGATGCGCGCCCGGGCCGTCAGCCTGTTTATCCTGATTTCCTGGGGCCTTCCGGCGATTGGCGCCCTGGTGATGGGGTGGTCGGCGTCTCATTTCGGCCTGCAACACTCGGTTACAGTTGGCGCTTCGCTGACCATCATCATATGGCTGACCGTGCTTCGTCCTGCCAAGCGCCTGGCCCCGGCGCTTGAAGCCGCAGGCGCGGAAAAACCAGGCGGTTAACACGGTCGCGGCGGTGCCCTATAGTAGGGCAATGGGCAGGTTATTCGATCGGTCGGAAAATCCTGCGCCGGCGTCATGAAATCGAAGAACGGAACTGGATAGGGAGGACCACCATGCCACGCGATATGGACGTTTCGATCACCGATATGAAGCTCGTTCGCGAGCAATGTTATATCAATGGAGAATGGTGCGACGCCGATAGCGGCGAGACCGTGGAGGTCACCAACAAGGCAACCGGAGAAGTGCTGGGCACTGTGCCGAAGATGGGCGCTGATGAGACCCGCCGCGCGATTGAGGCGGCGAACGCTGCGCTGCCCGGGTGGAAAGCCAAGACTGCCAAGGAACGTTCAGTCATCCTGCGCCGCTGGTATGAGTTGATGCTCGAACATCAGCAGGATCTGGCGACGCTGATGACCGCCGAGCAGGGCAAGCCGCTGGCCGAGGCCATGGGCGAGGTGGTGTATGCCGCGTCGTTCATCGAATGGTTCGCCGAGGAAGGCAAGCGTCTCTATGGCGATACCATCCCCAGCTTCGCCCCGGACAAGCGCATCATTGTCACAAAGGAGCCGATTGGCGTGGTCGCGGCGATTAGCCCGTGGAATTTCCCGGCGGCGATGATCACGCGTAAATCCGGCCCCGCACTGGCTGCCGGCTGCACCATCGTGGTGAAACCTGCCTCGATGACGCCGTATTCGGCACTTGCCCAGGCGGAGCTGGCCGATCGTGCCGGCATTCCGCCCGGCGTGTTCAATGTGGTCACCGGCAGCGCCGGCGCCATCGGCGGCGAGCTGACATCTAACTCGATTGTCCGCAAGCTCACCTTCACCGGCTCAACGGAAATCGGCAAGATGCTGATGGAACAATGCGCCCGGACGGTAAAGAAGGTCTCGATGGAACTTGGCGGCAACGCCCCGTTCATCGTGTTCGATGACGCCGATCTCGACGAGGCGGTCAAAGGGGCGATGGTTTCCAAGTTCCGCAATACCGGGCAGACCTGCGTCTGCGCCAATCGTATCTATGTACAGGAAGGCGTTTATGACGCCTTTGCCGCCAAGCTGAAGGATGCGGTTGCTGCGATGGTGGTTGGCGACGGGCTCAAGGGCGCTACCCAGCAGGGACCGCTGATCGAAATGTCGGCGGTGGAAAAGGTCGAGGAACATATTGCCGATGCGGTCGGCAAGGGCGCCAAGGTCGCGCTGGGCGGCAAACGGCACGCGCTGGGCGGCACGTTCTTTGAGCCCACCATCCTGACCGGCGTGACCCAGGATATGCAGGTCGCAAAGGATGAAACCTTTGGCCCGCTGGCGCCGCTGTTTTCCTTCAAGACCGAGGAGGAGGTCATCGGTTATGCCAATGACACCGAGTTCGGCCTCGCGTCATATTTCTACAGCCGCGATGTCGGACGTATCTGGCGTGTGATGGAAGGGCTGGAATACGGCATCGTCGGCATCAATGAAGGCATTATCTCGACCGAGGTCGCCCCGTTCGGCGGCGTCAAGGAATCCGGCATCGGCCGCGAAGGCTCCAAATACGGGATCGATGATTTCATTGAGCTTAAATATGCGCTGTTCGGTGGCATCAACCGCTGAGCGACACCATCAGTCTAACGATGGGGGGGCGGGCATTCAGCTCGTCCCCCAATTTTTTGAGAAATGAGGATTGATATGGCTGATTATGATTTTGACCTGTTCGTGATCGGCGCCGGATCGGGCGGGGTTCGTGGATCGCGCATGGCGGCGAGCTATGGCGCGCGGGTCGCGGTGGCCGAGGAACGGTTTCTCGGCGGAACTTGCGTCAATGTCGGCTGTATCCCCAAAAAACTGTTCTCCTATGGCTCGCACTATTCCGAGGAATTCGAGGATGCCGCAGCCTATGGCTGGACTGTCGGCGAGCCGACCCTGCGCTGGAAAACGCTGATCGATAACAAGAACAAGGAGATCGAGCGGCTCAACGGCATCTATCGCACGATCCTGGAAAACAACAATGTCCGGCTTTACGAGGCGCGGGCGACGATCACCGATGCACACACGCTGGATGTCGGCGGCGAAACGGTCACGGCGGAGAATATCCTGATCGCGACCGGCAGCTGGGCGACGGTGCCGGACTTCCCCGGCAACGAGCATGTGATTACCTCGCTGGAAGCGTTCTATCTCGAAGATCTGCCAAAACGCGCGCTGATCGTCGGCGGCGGTTATATCGCGGTCGAATTCGCCGGCATCCTCAACGGGTTTGGCTCCAGGGTGACGCAGCTCTATCGCGGCGACATGTTCCTGCGCGGGTTCGATTCCGATGTGCGGACTCATCTGGCGGCTGAAATGCGCAAAAAGGGTGTTGATCTGCGTTTTAACGAGAATGTCGCCAGTATTGAGAAAACCGGCGACGTGCTGGTGGCGACACTTGAGGATGGCAGTACGATTGAGACCGATTGCGTCCTCTACGCGACCGGTCGCCACGCGAACACGAGCGGGCTAGGGCTGGAGAATGTGGGCGTCGAGCAGTCCCGCAACGGCGCCATCGTCGTCGACGACCGGTTTCGTACCAGCGTTGCCAATATCTACGCGCTGGGCGACGTAATTGACCGGTTTCAGCTGACCCCGGTCGCAATCGGCGAGGCGATGGCGTTGGCCGGCAATCTGTTCAACGGGCAGGATCTGGACATGGATTACACCAATATCCCGACCGCGGTGTTCTCCAACCCGTCGATTGGCACCGTCGGGCTGACCGAAGACGCGGCGCGCAAGGAATTCGGCGAGATCGATGTTTACCGGTCGGTTTTCCGGGCGCTTAAACACACGCTGACCGGCAGTGAGGAACGCACCCTGATGAAGCTGATCGTCGACAAGGCGTCCGACCGTGTGGTCGGCTGTCACATGGTCGGGCCGGATGCGGGCGAGATAACCCAGGGGCTCGGCATCGCCCTAAAATGCGGCGCGACCAAGGCCCAGTTCGATGCCACTGTCGGCATTCATCCAACGGCGGCCGAGGAATTCGTCACCATGCGCGAGCCGGTTTCCGGCTGAACGAAAGAACGGACAGGAGAAAAATCATGTCAGGGAGACTGGACGGCCGTGTGGCCATTGTGACAGGTGCGGCGCAGGGCATCGGCGCGGTTTATGCCCGCGGGCTGGCGGCTGAGGGCGCGAAGACCGTGATGGTTGATATCAAGGATTGCGGCGCGACCAAAGATATGGTCGCCGCCGCGGCCCCCGGCGCTGAGCTGATGGCGGAAATCTGTGATGTCAGTGATGAGGCTTCGGTAGCCGCCCTGTTCGATGCAGTTGTCGCGCGTTTCGGCACGGTCGATATATTGGTGAATAACGCAGCGGTCTTCGCGACGCTTGATCGCAAACCGTTCGAGGAAATCCCGGTCGATGAGTGGGACAAGGTCATGTCGGTCAATCTGCGTGGCGTGTTCCTGT
>JBLHKG010000194.1:0-5188 GCA_047619835.1 Alphaproteobacteria bacterium | reverse complement strand
CTGACGAACAAATTATCCCCGTCGCGAGTTTCGGATCGTACCCCGCCTTCAGCATCGACGGCAGGCTAAGCAGCCCCATGGTCACCACCGTCGCCCCGACAATACCGGTCGACGCCGCCAGCACCGCCCCCACCCCAATCACCGATATGCCAAGCCCGCCGCGCATGCGACCGAATAACAACCCCATTGTTTCCAGTAATCGTTCGGCGATCCGCGAACGCTCCAGCATGACGCCCATGAAGACGAACAGCGGCACGGCAACCAGCACCTCGTTGCTCATCACGCCGAAAAAGCGCGAGGGCAAAGCGGAAAGCAGGTTCAAATCGAACAGATCAAGCGCGGCGCCGACCAGCGCGAACGCGAGGGGCACAGCGGCCAGGGTGAACGCAACGGGAAACCCCAAAAGCAGGATTCCGCAGGTCACCCCGAACATCAGCAGGCTGAGAACTTCCGCACTCATATCTCAGATGCTTCCGCTGTCATCGTTGAGCGGAGGAACGAGTTTCCCCTGCCCCTTCAGCATCAGAAGACTGCGGCCCGCGAGCGATAGCCCCTGCAGCGCGACAGACAGGCAAAACACCCAAATGATGGTTTTAAGCAGAAACAGGCCGGGCAACCCGCCAGCTTCACGCGATTGCTCGAACCGGGACCACGACACCAGCACGTAATCCCAGCTCACATACCCGACAAAGATCACCACGGGCAGCAGCAGAAACAGCGAGCCGAGCAGATCGACCCACGCCTTAAAACGCACCGAACCCGGGCGGTAGAAGATGTCGACCCGGACATGCGCGTTATGCAGCAGCGTATAGGCCGCGCCGGCCATAAAAATGATCCCATGGAGCCACACATAGGATTCCTGCATCGCCACCCAGCCAAGCGAGAACACATAGCGCAGAACCACGACCGCGAAGGCGATCAGCACCATAGCGAGCGTCAGCCAGGCAACACCCCGGCCTATGGCATCATTAAGCCGATCCGTAAAACGAACGAGGGTAGCTAGGCAGCTCACCTGAACCGGTGTGAGCGGGGGAAACCCTTGGGAGCAAGACGGCCCGCCTGAGCGCGTTTGCCGACCCAGGCGCGCAAATCAGTCTCGGTCCGCGTCCGATCGCCGCTCTTCCACGACAACCCCTCGGAGAAGGTGAACGTCTTTGCGTCGGCTAGGCCGCCGTCCTTGTAGCTCTGAAGTTTGACGCCGCGGCCGCGGGTCATTTCAGGCAGCTCATCCAGCGGGAAAATGATCAGCTTGTGGTTTTCACCGATGATCGCAATCGAATCTCCCTCGGCAACACAGCATACCCGCGCCTCGGTATCGCCCGAGACATTCAACACCTGTCTGCCGCCCCTTGTCTGAGCAATAACCTCGTTCTCCGGCACGACGAAACCGCGCCCGTCCGAGGACGCCACAAGCAGATTTCGGTCCGGCTGATGGATCAGGATATGAGCAATATCGTGTTCATTATCGAGATCGACCACCAGCCGCACCGGCTCGCCATGCCCGCGCCCGCCCGGCAGCTTGTCGCACCCGATGGTGTAAAACCGGCCATTGGTGCCGAGAATCAGGACCTTATCGGTGGTCTGCGCGTGCAGCGCATAGGCCAGCCGATCGCCATCCTTGAATTTCAGGGTGGAGAGATCCTCCACATGCCCCTTGGTCGAGCGGAGCCAGCCTTTCTGCGAGCAGATGACCGTCACCGGCTCGCGGTCGATCATCGCGGTCAGCGGCACGATGACCGCAGATGGCGCCTCGCCAATGACCGTTCGGCGCGCACCAAGGTCAGTCTTCTTGCCGAAGCGCTTTCGAACATCGGCAACCTCGTCGGCGATCCGTCCCCAACGAAGGTCGTTGTCGCGCAACAGATGATCGAGTTCCTTCTGCTCGGCCTCAAGCGCGGTCATCTCATCGCGGATCACCAATTCCTCGAGCTTGCGCAGGGACCGCAGCCGCATATTGAGGATCGCCTCCGCCTGCGTCTCGGTCAGGTCCCATCGTTTCATCAGCCTTGGCTTGGGCTCATCCTCCTCCCGGATGATGGCAATCACCTCATCCAGATTGAGATACACGATCATATAGCCGGCCAGAACCTCCAGCCGATGGGCGATCTTCGCCAACCGGTTTTTGGCCCGGCGGACGAGAACATCATGGCGATGATCGAGATAAGCCTGCAACGCGCCGCGCAAATCCATCACGCCCGGAATAATGTCGGCATTCAGCACGTTGAGGTTTACCGGAATACGACCTTCAAGATCGGTGTGCTGAAACAGGGTTTCCATCAGCATTTCCGGCTCGATGGTGCGCGATCTTGGTTCAAGAATGAGCCTGACATCGGCGGCGGATTCGTCCCGGACATCCTCCAGCAGCGGAAGTCTTTTCGCCTGCAACAGCTCGGCGATCTTTTCCACCAACCGACTTTTCTGGACCTGATAGGGAATCTCGGTGACGACGATCTGCCATTGTCCGCGCGGGAGTTCTTCTTTCTCCCACCGCGCGCGGAGACGAAGCGATCCCCGGCCCGTTGAATAGGCCGTCCGGATGTTTTCCGCCGTTTCGGCCAGCACCCCGCCGGTCGGAAAATCGGGACCTGGCATAAAGGATAACAGCTTGTCGATCGTCGCATTGGGGAACTTGATCAAATGGGCGAGCGCCTGACAGATCTCATCCAGATTATGCGGCGGGACCGAGGACGCCATACCAACCGCAATTCCCGACGCACCATTGGCCAGCAGATTGGGCACCGCCGCCGGCAACAAAACAGGCTCGGTCTCTGTACCGTCATAATTTTCGCGATAATCGACCGCGTCATCGTCGATACCGTCCAGCATAGCAAGCGCGTACTCGGTCAGCCGTGCCTCGGTATACCGCATGGCCGCCGCTGAATCGCCGTCGATATTGCCGAAATTCCCCTGCCCTTCGACCAGCGGATAACGTACCGCGAACTCCTGCGCCAAACGCACCATCGCGTCATAGACGGCGGTGTCGCCATGGGGATGGTATTTACCGATAACATCGCCGACCACGCGGGCGCATTTTTTGAACCCCTGATTGGGATCAAGACGCAGCTGGCGCATGGCGAACAGCACCCGCCGATGCACCGGCTTCAGCCCATCCCGGACATCGGGCAGCGAGCGCGATGTGATGGTCGACAGAGCATAGGCGAGATAGCGCTCGGAAAGCGCCGATTCGAGGGTTACATCCGTCGGAACATTAGGGGTTACAGGGCTTTTTGCCATGGCTGATTATATACACGAACGCCGCGCGAATCGCGTCAAATCACCGACGAAAATCAAGTAGAACCGGGCATTACCAGCGGAACGGTTCCTTGCCGAGGCTGCGTAATTCCTCACTTTGCCTGTCATGATCAGACTCCTTCAGCCGATTGGGCCAGGCTGTCCGAAGAAAGGTGTAAAAAATCACGAAAATAAACAGCCAATCGAACGCCTTCCGGAGGATCCGGGCAACGGCAAGCGAGTCAGGATCGACCCGCCGCGTTTCGGGAAGCAGGAAATCAATCTTGTTGGGGAAATTTTTCGCCAGATAGGCGGCGCTGGACCGAACCCGCCGGTCGAAAGGCAGCTCACCAAATTCCTGAGCGATGCGCTGGGGAAACAGCGGAATCCAGAGTTGGCCGGCAACTTTCCGCCAATCGGGATCGACCACCAGCAGCCGTCCGCCCGGACTGTCCGGACTGGTCAGATAGATAATGCCAATGGCCTCGCCCCGGCGCCGCGTCGACCACGGCGCCCGGCTCATGGACTGCAGACCCTCGACATCGATTTCTGCGAGGGAGCGCGCCGCGATCACAACCATCCATTTATCAGACGCATCCAGAAAATTCTGTGCCGATTGTTCAACCGCCTTGCGTCCATCGGCGGACAACAGTTCCGTCGGATCGACAACCGGGCCGGTCAACGTTGGCATTGCCAATTCACCAGCGGCGGAACCGCTTGCGATGGCAAACAGCAATATGGCGAACAGCCCCCTCACGTTGAGGCCTTCAAAAACCCATCAGCCAAACGCTGACGCGCGGCCGGAAGGCCGTTTCTTGTGTCCCCCAGCACATATTTGGCGAGGAAATAACCGGTCAGTTTAATACCCGCCGAAACATCTTCCGCCCTCCCTTTCGTCTCCTGTCCAAGCAAAAAACCTGGCAGAGCCAACAGCCGGTCGCGGTAGACCTTGCCAGCCGCCGCCGACACGGCCCTGCCCGATTTTGGCGAAACATAGATCAGCTCCACTGTTTCCCCGGTTGCGGCACAGCTGGTGAGGTCCAGACCGAAGCCCAACTCGGCCAGCAGGGCCAGCTCCCAGCGGATATAGGTCTCCTGCCACCCCGGCTCACCAAGCACGGAGATCAACCCTTCAAGCGATTCAAAGAGCCCCGGAACCGGCGCCCGTTCCGGCAAAGCCGAATCGAGTACTGCGGTTGCCGCACTAAGCGCCAGCAACGGCAAGGGCTCGTGCAGTAGCGGCGCGGCCCACGCCCTTTGCAGTTCGCAGCTGAAATTACCAAGATGCTCGGACAAACGGCCCCGCCAGGACGCGGCAAGACAATTACCGGGCTGATAAAGCCCACGATTCCGGGCGCTGGCGCCGCTCCGCACCAATCCCGCATGCCGACCATGCTCACGGGTCAACAGATTAACGATCAGCGCATTCTCGCCATGACGGCGCGCTGACAGAACAATTCCTTCATCGGTCCAATCCATGGATGGATTATAGCGTGTTGCTTGTTAAGCTGGCGGGAGATATTTGAAAGTTTTCGGAGTAACCATGACTATCGGTCGCAGAGAATTCCTCGCCGGGCTGGGCGGGCTTGCCGCAGCACCCGCCCTCATCACCCCGGCGCAGGCGAAGCTGGCAATTGCCGATGGCGTTACTGCCGGCGATGTGACGCCGGACAGCGCCGTAATCTGGGCGCGCATCAACAATAGCTCGAAAATAGTGGTCCACTGGTCGTTGGATTCCGGGTTCCGGAATGCAAAACGTGTAGACGGTCCTATCGCAACCGCCCGCACGGGCGGCACCGCGCAGCTTGTTCTCAATGGCCTTCCGAGCGGTCGAGAAATTTTTTATCGTGTTCATTTTGAGACACCCGACGGCGGCGCATCGACGCCTGCCAAAGGACGCCTGGTTACGCCGGGCCCCGGACGGGATATGAGCTTCGTCTTTGGCGGCGATCAATGC
>JBLHKG010000193.1:0-5201 GCA_047619835.1 Alphaproteobacteria bacterium | reverse complement strand
TGTGAAAGACGATGTGTTGAAACTGGCCTCCGACTGACGAGAATCCCGGCGAGCCCGAAAGCCACCAGCCAGAATGTAGCGGGTGCATCCAGTAGGATTGCTGGCGGCTCTTCGTTGGATACCTGGTTAAAGAGCCAGTTGGAGCCTGTGTTCAGGAAAATTGCGGTGCTGGTAATCTGGACGTGATCTGCCGCAATAAACGCGCCGCCCGACTGCGAGACCGCAAAGCCTGTTTGGGCATTATCGAAATCGATTACAATATCGGCGCCAGCGTTGAGCCCGAGGAAACTGAGCGTCACAGAGTAATCGTCGACCGTCCCCGCGATCTCGTCGATTCCACTCTGCGCGTAGAGCATGCCGGCGACGTCATCGGCACCGAGCGTTCGCTGGTTTTCATCCGCAAAGGCGCCCTGCTGCATGACGGCTTCGGTTGTTTACAAATATGGTTAATCGGAAATTCGGCTCTACCGAAATTATTGCCTCGGGGTTGGGCCCGAATGTTGGTGCATGTGCTTGTTTCAGCTGGCTCGATAACTATGTTATGGTCTGTTGGCTCTCGCCGAATCAACTCAAGGAATTTTGGTCTTTTGGAAACAGTTAGCGCTTTGCTTGACGGGCTACCATGGTTCCTTGCCTATATGGGAACCGCTGTCGCTCTGACTCTGGTTTATGTGATCATCTACATGTGGGTGACGCCGCACGATGAAATCAAGCTGATCCGGGAAAATAACCTGTCGGCTTCGCTGGCATTCGCCGGCAGCTTGATTGGATTTTGTTTGCCGCTGGCGAGCGCAATCGCAAATTCGGTGGCCCTGGTGGATTGTGCGGTTTGGGGCCTGATCGCTATTATTGTCCAGATCGTGATTTTTTTCCTCGTCCGTCTGCCTGTACCAAAGATTTCCGAGCGGATTGAGAAAGGTGAGACGGCCAGTGGCCTATGGCTTGGGTCTGCCTCGCTGGCCGGCGGCATTCTCAACGCGGCGTCGATGACGAGCTGATCGATTAATGGCAAAGCAGTTGCGGCGCCTGTGGCCGCGCTCCCGAAGTTAAGTCCCAATTGGAGAAAGTACGATGAAACGCAGGAATTCAATTTCGCTGGCCTTGCTGATAGGCGTGAGCGCATTCTCGCTGTCCGCCTGTGAAGAACCCAAGGTGGATGCGGCGGTATTCGAAAGCGTGGAGCAATGCATCGACTATCCCGGCGTTCTTAAGGAGCAATGCGAACAAAGCTTTAAAGAAGCAAAGGGTCAGCACGCCGCCGTGGCGCCAAAATATGCCTCCCAGGCGGATTGTCAGGCCGATTTCGGCGCCGGGAAGTGCGAGAAGGCTCCTTACCAAACGACGGGTGGCGGCTCGGTATTCATGCCCCTGATGATGGGCTACATGATGGGATCGATGCTCGGGGGGCGGCGCTCGATGATGTCGCAGCCTCTTTACCGGTCGGCAAAGAGTCCGAATGCCTTCCGTACTGCTAGTAACAGGAGTGTGGGTTCAAAAATAGGTTCGACCAGGGTTGCCAGCTCGGCGACCAGCCGTCCTTCGTTCAAATCCTCGACCCAGTCGCGTGGTGGATTTGGCACGTCCGGGCGCCGGTTTGGATCCGCCGCGACCTGATCCGAAACATCACGCCTTTTAGCTTTGGTATCCCATGCGGCGAATTCCCGTTACTGAACGACCCGATCTGGCGCGTGCGGCGGAAGAGCACGGCTTCGAGTTCGATCCCGATAAAGGCGTTAATGGCTGGGACGAGAGCGCCTGTTACCAGTTCACCCCACGCCAGATAGAAGAGGATATCGAGGGGCCGGCGGAGGAAATCGAACGGCTGTGTTTCGAGGTCGTCGAACGCGCCGTGAAGACCGAGTCGGTTTTGAACCGTATCGGTATCCCGGAAATATTCTGGGACTATATCGCGCAAAGCTGGAACAACGGCGAAAAGAATTTATACGGGAGAATGGACCTCTCCTATGACGGTAACGGGCCGGTGAAACTGCTCGAATACAATGCCGACACGCCGACAGGGCTTTACGAAACCGCGGTATTTCAGTGGGAATGGCTGGAACAGGCTGTGCAACAGGGACACATTCCGGAAGGGTCCGATCAGCTCAACGACCTCCATGAGAGTATCGTTCAGACCTTCCCGCTGTTGGGGCTGGAGGGCATGTGTCACTTCGCCTGCAATCAGGACATCGAGGATGATAAAGGCACTCTCGATTATCTTGAGGAATGTGCGCGCGAAGCGGGGATGAAGACGTGCTTCCTGGCGATGGAAGATATCGGTATCGATGATCAGGGGCGGTTCACCGATCTCGACGATATGGTCATTAATACCCTGATCAAGCTGTACCCTTGGGAATGGATCATGGCCGAGGAGTTTGGCCGCAATGTGCCGGCCAGCGGCGTCCGGTTTATCGAGCCGCCCTGGAAGGCCATCCTGTCGAACAAGGGTCTGCTGCCGCTGCTGTGGGGGATGTTCGAGGGGCATCCCAATCTGCTGCCGGCATTTTTCGAGGATGATCCTGGCGCCGCCGCGCTTGGCGATACCTATGTCCGTAAGCCTTTACTGTCGCGCCAGGGAGCAAATATCGGGATCTTCCAGGGCGGCAAGACCCTGTTCCAGAGCGATGGACCCTATGGCGAGGAGGCTCATATCGTTCAAGGGTTCCATCCCTTGCCGGAATATGACGGAAAATTTCCGCTGGTTGGTTGCTGGCTGGTCGCCAGCGAGGCGGTTGGATTATGCATCCGTGAAGACAGCACATTGGTCACGAGCAAGGAGGCCCGTGTCGTTCCTCATATCATCCTGGATTGACCGCCGGCGGAACCGATGCGACCTTCGGCACGCGTTATTATCAATGTAGGAATGGGGCTTGGCATCCGGTTGGCACCCTGCCTCATCAACCTCAATTTCCTCAACGAATGGAAGAAGGATTTACAAATGTTGCATCGCAGTGCGGTGTCCCGGAGTGTCCGGGTATGATTCCGGCAGGTGGACAGGCCAGCGAAAGTTCTGGCGCGATGATCGATAAATATGGGATCGAACTCATCCTGGATTTGCACGGGTGCGATTCATTGAAATTCAACCGCAAAAGCATCAGCGCGTATTTCGTGCGTTTGTGCGATCTCATCGACATGAAACGCGAGGCGTTGCATTTCTGGGACGATGTCGGTGTTTCCGAGGAAGACAAGCAGACCTCACCCCATACCCAGGGCACGTCGGCGGTTCAGTTTATCCTGACCAGCTCGATCGTCATCCATACGCTCGATCAGCTTGGGGCGGTCTATATCAACATGTTCTCGTGCAAGGAATATGATCCAAAGGTTGCGGAGAAATTCACGGTCGAATGGTTTGGCGCCAGCGAATGGTCGGCCAGATTCATTGATCGGGTCTGAGGCCGCGCGTGAAATTATCAGAGACAGAAATCACGATCCCGGCGTCGCCGGGCCACCGGAACCTGCTCGCCCATATTCAGCAGGCTGTGGAAATCGGGCTGGCGGACGGCGCTGTTCCGGTGCGTTTCGCGATTACACGCACGGACGAGAGCCAATATCAGTGTGAATTCGGCACGCTTGGGGGAGGCGATACTGCAGCTCTCGACTCGATTTTTCGCTTTGTGCCGCGCAGGATCGAGCGCACGGATGCGTTCAATGCCGTGTTCCTCGTGCCGACAGGCATCGGTTCCGCAATTGGCGGACATGCCGGCGATGCGACCCCGGCGGCACGGGTGCTCGCCGAGGCGTGCGACCGGCTGATCACGCATCCCAATGTCGTGAACGCCTCCGACCTGAATGAAATGCCCGAGAATGCACTGTATGTCGAAGGCAGCGCCATCACGCGGCTGATGATGGGGACGGCGGGGTTGCAGCGTGTCAGGTCGAACCGGGTTCTGGTGATCATCGACGCACATGAGATCGAGATGTTCGCCAACGATACGATAAATGCCGTGAGCGCCGCGCGGGCGACCTATGGGCTCGATTGTCCCAAGGTGGTGAAGCTCGACCCACCGCTCCGCATGACGGGCAAATTCACGGAATCGGGCAGGGCTGCGGGAGAAATCGAAGGCCTTGAGCGCGTTCGCACTGTGCTGGAAGAAAACCAGGGAACATTCGACGCGCTGGCGCTCGCTTCCGTGATCCAGGTCGATGAGGCGTATCACGAAGAATATTTTCACTGCGACGGTACGATGACCAACCCCTGGGGCGGTGTCGAGGCGATGCTGACGCACGCGCTATCGCTGATCTATGAGATCCCGACGGCCCACTCGCCGATGCTCGAAAACCACAACGTCGCCAATTTTGACCTGGGATTGGTCGATCCCCGGCTGGCGGCCGAGGCCGTGTCGCTCACTTTTGTGCAGTGCATGCTGAAGGGCCTCCAGCGCAGCCCGCGGATCGTCACGGATCCCGAGGCAATGCGCGAACCCGGTCTGCTCACCGCCGCCGATATTTCGTGCCTTGTGATCCCTGACAAATGTGTCGGTCTCCCCACGCTGGCGGCGCTGGAGCAGGGAATCCCTGTTATCGCCGTTCGCGAGAACGATAATTTCATGCAGAACGATTTGCGGGTGCTTCCCTGGGCGCCGGGTCAGCTGCATGTGGTCGAGAACTATTGGGAAGCGGTCGGTGTGATGACCGCGCTCAAGGCAGGGATCACGCCCGACTCTCTGCGTCGGCCGTTGACGGCTACGCGGGTGGAGACGCGAACGCTGTAGTCGCGTTAATCGAGCTTGTGAACGGCGTTCCGCCCTTGTCACGGTTGTCACGGCCCCGATCCCATGGAAAACGGCCCAGAGTTGGCACAACACGATTATACAGGGCAAGGAGACGAGATAGGGCGGATGAACGGATTGGTGTAAGCTGAAAGCGGCAGGCGATGTCCGGACTGGACCGGCCGCAGGACAGACCTGTGGGACAGATCTGTCCTGATCGCCCTGTTCTAAACACGGGGAGGCTCCCATGGCGGAAAACGGCGTGAAGCGGCGGCGAATGCTCCAGAATTTACGGGCGCAGGCCATGATTGTCGGCCCGGTTCTTATTCTCGTCATCGCCGGTTTTATGTTCGCCTACCGGTTTGTTGGCCCTGCGCCGCCCGACCGGGTGACGATGGCGACAGGGTCTTCCACCGGGGCCTACCAGGCGTTCGGCAAGATCTATGCGGAACGCTTCCGCAAGGAAGGCATCGAGCTGGCGCTCAAATCGACCGG
>JBLHKG010000192.1:0-5221 GCA_047619835.1 Alphaproteobacteria bacterium | reverse complement strand
TACGGCATGCATTCAGGCGCACCGATGGGCGATCCGCAATCGATCACCGGCACCTGTATCGAGGCCGCGCTGACCGAACATCTGTCGAAGGTCGAAGGCGGGATGGATATTCTGGATATTCGCTGTCTCGGGGTATCGGGGCTGATGGCGGTGGTCATCAAGCTGCGCCCCCGGATCGCGGGACAGGCCAAGACCGCCCTGATGGCGGCGCTTTCCAGCCCCTATATGCATCCCAAGCTTGCGATTGCCGTGGACGAGGATATCGATGCGAGCGATCTGCGTCAGGTGTTCTGGTCGCTGACCACGCGGGTCCATGCCGAGCGCGATGTGACGCCAATCGACAATACCAGGATCTGGTCGCTTGATAATGTCTCCGATATCGTGCCGGGTATGAGCCCGATGTACCGCATAGGCACCAAGCTCGCCATCGATGCGACCATGCCGCCGGTTACCCACCCCGAGGAGCGCGCGCGGTTTGCCCGCGCCCTGCCGAAGAATTTCGACTCGGTCGATGTCGCGGAGTTTCTGCCATGAAGGCGGAAAGTGATATGAAAACGGATAAAATCGCGGGAAAGGCACCGGATAAACCGGAGGAAAGCCGGCATGCCGGTATCTGGCTCGAACCGGATGAAAGTCCGGGCTATCTGGTGCGCGATACCAATCTGGCTGTCGGCAAGGCGCTGCGCCGCCGCCTGTCGGATTACGGCATGACCCTCGGTCAGTATTATTTCATGCGCGCCTTGTGGATCGAGGAAGGGCTCAGCCAGCGCGAGCTGTCCCGCCGCGTCGGCACCACCGAGCCGACCACCGCCAGCGTGC
Organism: Alphaproteobacteria bacterium; assembly: GCA_047619835.1. Taxonomy (GTDB): domain Bacteria; phylum Pseudomonadota; class Alphaproteobacteria; order MPNO01; family UBA2964; genus JAYOEY01. The sequence continues at coordinate 4,402 of JBLHKG010000192.1, read as the reverse complement.
TGCGGCTGCTGGAGAAAAACGGGCTTGTCCGCCGGGTCCGCAACCGCCGTGACCGCCGCACCATGAACATCTTTCCCACCGCGAGGGGCCGCAATCTCAAAAACGAGTTGCTGACCATGGCGATCCACATCAACGAAATCGCAACCGAGGCGTTTACCCAGGAAGAAATCGATTTGTTGAAACGTTTGCTGCGCTCGATGAAGCGAAACCTCGACAATGACGAGGAGGAGACCGGCAAAAAATGATGGCCGCTTGCGCAACGCGTTTGCTCCGTGGCAAGCTCTCTGTAAAGCAAACAATAGTCAGGCAGGCGGTTTGGTCGCTTGCCCGTAATTTACCAAAAAACGGGAGGTTCCACATGAAATCGATAGCTTTGACGGTCGCGTCGCTGGTTGCCATGGGCGCGTTGATCCAGCCGGTGACGTCGGCATCCGCGCAGCAGATAGCGCAGGGAAAAACCTATAATCTCAAGATTGCTATTTTTACCCCGACGCGCTCCGCCACGGCGCGGTGGTTTGCCAAGAGCAAGAAGGAACTGGCGGCAAAAACCGGCGGCAAACTGGTGCTCCAGCTTTTCCATGGCTCGTCGATGGGGCCGATGCCGCGGCATTACGATCTGGCGCGCACCGGGGTTGCCGATATGGCGTTTTTTCAGCATGGCGTGACGCGCGGCCGTTTCCCGCTGGTTGAGCTGATGCACAGCCCCTATATCGTGCCGGGCGGCGCAGCTGGGTCGCAGATGGCGACCAAAATCGCCGCCGATCTCAAGGACAAGTATTTCGCCAAAGAGCATAAGGGCACCAAGCTGATCTGGATCGTCTTCAATCGGCCCTCCGGCGTCTATGATTCCAAAAAGCCCATCCAGTCGATCGAAGACCTCAAGGGCCGCCGCTATCGCGCGCCGACCCCGACGGACGTCGCGATGCTCAAGGAACTCGGCGCGTTGCCGATCGGCATGCCGGCCACCCATATGGCGGAGTCGCTGCAGAAGGGCACCATTGACGGTGTCGTCACTGACCCGATGGGAATTTTTTCATTCAAGCTTGGTTCGCTGGTGAACCATTATTCCGACATGTTTAATTCGGTGATCAGCTTCGGCCTGGTAATCAACAACAAGTCCTATGCCGGTCTGCCCAAGAAATATCAGGCTCTGATCGACGGCCTCGGCACCAAGAAAAGCGCCGTGGCGATGTCGAAAATGTCTTGGTCCGATTTCCCCAAATTCGTCGAATACAACAAGACGATGGAGCTCAAGCGGGTCAAGGTCAGCCCGAAAGCTGACAAGCAGATGCGGGCGGTTGGGGCCAAGGTCATAGCCAAGCGTATCGCCGCCATGGAGAAGAAGGGTCTGCCCGCAAAGAAGGTCTATGGCGAGATCAAGGCGCTGGCAGCTAAATACTCCAAATAAATCAACCGAAACGTCGGTAAAAACCGATGATTCCCTTCGTAGGGGCGGTGGCGCGGTTTTTGACCCGCGTCGCCGCCGTCTTCCTGCTGGCCATGATGTTGATCAACGTGGTCGATGTCGGGCTGCGCGTCAGCATCAACGCGCCAATATTCGGCACCTATGAAATTGTTGAGTTTATGCTGGCGGCGGTGGCGTTTCTTGCCATTCCCGAAGCCTTTCTGCGCGACCAGCACATCACCATTGAGCTGATCGATCAGGTTCTGCCCGAGCGCGTGATCGATGCGCTGCGGGCCTTTGGGACACTGTGCGCCATGACATTCGTCGGCCTGATGGTCTGGCACATGATCCAGCCGGCAATGGATTATGTCGAATTCAATGAGATCACCATGGATCTGCAATTGCCGCTGATCTGGAAGGTGCTGCTGATCATGACCGGCGTCGGCGCGGCGGTGCTGACGGCGCTGGTGCTGTTTGTCCGTGATTTTTCCAAGGCGCTGACCGGAAAAGGCGCCACCGAATGAGCACGCAGGTTATCGGCTCGCTGGGCGTCACCATACTGGTCATCCTCACTTTATTGCGGGTGCCGCTGGGCGCCGCGATGGGGCTGGTCGGGCTGGCGGGATATGCGGCGATAGACGGCTGGGACAAGGCGTTCATCGTGTTCGGCACCACGCCGTTATCGCTCACCCATTATTCGTTTTCCGTGTTGCCGCTGTTCATCCTGATGGGAACGGTGGCGACCCGCTCCAACATGTCGCAGGAGCTGTTCGCCGCCGCTAATGCGATCTTTGCCGGACGGCGCGGTGCACTGCCGATGGCGACCATCGGCGCCTGTGCCGGCTTTTCCGCAATCAGCGGCTCGTCGCTTGCGACGGCGGCGACCTTTACCCAGATCGCGGTGCCGGAAATGCGGCGCTACGGCTATCATGAACAGCTTGCCACCGGCTCGGTAGCGGCGGCGGGTACGCTCGGGATTCTGATCCCGCCCTCGGTGATCATGGTGATCTACGCGCTGGCGGCAGAGGAATCGGTGCCGATGCTGTTTGCCGCCGGCATGATTCCCGGCGTGCTGCTGGCGCTGCTGTTTCTCGCGACGGTGTTCGTTATTTCACGGGTCAAGCCCGACTGGGCGCCGGTCGGGCCCGCTATGCCGTGGAGCGAGCGGCTCCGCGCGATTGTCGCGATGTGGAAGCTGGTGCTGCTGTTCGGGCTCGCGGTCGGCGGCATATATGGCGGCTGGTTCAGCCCGACCGAAGCGGCCGGAATCGCAGCCTTTGCCGCCATTGTCATAGCCTTTTCCACCCGTCAGCTGACCCTGAGGGGATTGTACGAGTGCGTGGTGGAGACGCTGCACACCACGGCGATGCTGATGTTCATCATCGTCGGCGCCTGGGTGTTCGCCTATTTCGTGGTGCAGACCAGACTGCCGTCGGGACTGATCGATCTGGTCAAATATTTCGATCTCGCCCCGTGGGCGGTGATCATGATGATCCTTGTGTTCTATATCATCCTCGGCTGCGTGCTGGATGCTGTGGCGATCATCCTGGTGACCGTGCCGGTGTTCCTCCCGGTGGTCACCGCGATGGGCTACGATTCGGTGTGGTACGGCATCCTGATGGTGGTGGTGGTTGAGATCGGCCTGATCACGCCGCCGGTCGGACTCAATATCTTTGTCATCCGTGCCCAGCTGCCCGATATAGAACTGACCACCGTGTTCAAGGGCATCATGCCGTTTCTGGTCGCCGATTTTGTGCTGATCGCGCTGCTGCTGATCTTCCCCCAGATCGCGCTGTGGCTGCCGGGGCTCTTATTCTAGGAAGTGCTGTTCCAGCGCCGCGCCGCTGGTCTTGCCAAGGCAGATCAGAACTGAACCGGGCCCGCAGGCAGACCGAGCGTTACCCGGCCGCGCAGCGTAAACAGTACATCGCGGTTCATGCTGATATGCATCGCGCCCGCATGGGCGTCGCGCCAGAAACGTTGCACCGTGCTTTTGCTGAACATGCCGCCGCCGCCGCCGGATTCGAACAGCTGATCGATGGCCTGAAGTGCCAGGCTGACGGCGAAGCCAAGATCACCCTTGTTTCGGGCGCGCTGGGCTTCGGTCAACGCCTTTCCGGCCGAAACGGTCTTCATGATATCCTTGCAGTCGCGATCAATCAGCATTCTGGCGGCGTCGATACGGCTGGCGGATTCGCCAACCCGGAGCTGGATGGTGGGTAGCTCGGCCATCGGTTTGGGCTGCGATAACGCGGCTCCGCGCGTGCTCCGTGTGCGGGTGGCCTCGACATAATCCGCGAAGGCTCCTTCGGCCATGCCGATCACCGAGGCGCAGAGGCCGATTGACGTTGCTGCGAAAAACGGCACTCGATACAGCCAACCGTCATTTACAGCGATCCCGGGCGGTGAGCCCGATTGCGCCTCCTCAAGCCGTAACAGCCGGTGTGCGGGTACGAACACATCCGCGCACGAGACGTTCAGGGATCCGGTGCCGGCGAGCCCGGCGACCTGCCAGTTATCGTCAATCTCGACCTCTTCCTTGGGCACCAGCATATAACCCTGATCGGTGGGTTCATCCTCCGGCGCCGCGGCAATCCGGACGCCAAGAATCATCCAGTGAGCGTTGTCGACGCCGGAGCAATACATCCACTTGCCGGTGAGCCGATATCCGCCGTCGGTCGCAATGGCGAGACCGCTCGGGTGGAACGAGGACGACGATAGCGATGTTTTATCGTCGCTCCATACCTCGTCCTGCGCCTGCTCCGGATACATGCCGATGATCCACCGTTGCTGGGCGTTAACGGCGAAAACCCATCCCGTAGAGCCGCAGCCCGAAGCGACCGCCGCGGCGACATCGACCAGAGTGTCGAAGCCATATTCAAAGCCGCCATAGCGTTTGGGTTGCAGAATTCTGAAAAGATCGGCCCGCCGGCATTCTTCGATGCTTTCGCGCGGGACCCGGCGGTTGGTCTCGGTCTCTGCCTGGCGTTCACGGAA
>JBLHKG010000191.1:0-5271 GCA_047619835.1 Alphaproteobacteria bacterium | reverse complement strand
GCATGCAATACCGCGTCGTCTACCGTACCTGTTTGCGTATCCATGATCGTGGCTTCCCTGCGTTGTTCTAAAGAATGGCTCTAGGCCCGACCCCAAAGCAGCTTGGTGGCACGGCGGGCGCCCTCGGCCATCGCTTCGAGTTTGGCCCAGCAGACGGAAGGATGACCGACCCGCGTGCCAAGCCCGCAATCGGTTCCGGCCAGCACGTTTTCGCGGCCCACCAGATTGGCGTAGCGGACGAGCCGTTCGGCGATGAGATCGGGATGTTCAATAAAATCTGAATAATGCCCGACCACGCCGGGCACAAGGGTCGACCCCTCGGGAAGCTTCACGTCCTCAAACACACGCCACTCATGCTCATGGCAGGGGTTCGACGCTTCGATGGAATAGCTTCCGGCGCTGACACTGAAGATCAAATCGGCTATATCGCTGAGCGGAATATCGTCATGATGCGGTCCGTGATAGCTGCCCCAGCAGACATGCAGCCGCACCTGCTCGCGCGGGATATCGCGCAGCGCGTGGTTGAGCGCATCAATCCGAAGGGCGGCATATTTCAGATACTCATCGACCTCCATGTCTGGCAGGCAATTCCAGCAATCGGGCAGGTCGGGGTCGTCGATCTGCAGCAGCAGCCCGGCATCAGTAATCGCCTTGTATTCGGTGTGCATCAGATCGGCGATGGCAAACACGAATTCCTCATCTGTCTTGTAATAATCGTTGCCCATCCAGTGTTCGACCGTGCCCGGCGTATTGGCGGGTAGAAACCCATGGATCGCCGCACCGTCTTTGCCTGCGTCTTCCAGCGCCTGTTTGAAGTTACCGATATCCCGCAGCAATTCCTGGTGGCCGGTTTCGGAATAATGCAGCGGCTCGACACAGACTGGAAAGCCCGCCCCCTTGCGTGAGCGCGGGCGTGGATTAGCCTCAAAATACCCGACGAATTTTCGAGCGTCGCGCGCGGTAATGCTAAGCAATTCCTCGCGGTCGCCACGATGCTCGCGTATTTCAAACCCGCCGATCCGTTCGCGTACATAGTTGGTGAAGTTCGATTTGCCGTACTCACCGTCATTAACAACGTCAATTCCCGCCGCAACCTGTTGCCGTACAACCCCGGCGACCGCATCCGGCAGGCGCGCCTCCAGGGCCACGCGGTCATAATCCTCCCCCGTCGCCTTTGCCATTACCATTTCCCGCACATCGTCTGGACGCGGCAGGGAACCGGCATGGGTCGTCAGAATTCGGTCGCTGCTGTAAATCATGGGGTCTCTTTCGAAGAGTGGCTGTGCGCAACAATCGACGCTTTTGAGGAATTATTCAAACGTAACGGTTCTGGTCCAGTAACTCTTGCGTCTCGCCAGCCGGTCGCCGATCTCCTCCCCCTCAAAATCATGCGATGAGGTATCGGCTCTCGACCAGGCAAATCCCTCGATCATCCGCACATCGACGAGACCGATGGTGGCGCCATCGACTTCGCTGGTCACCACAGGGATTCCGCCGCAATCCCGGCAGACGTAAAAATCGGCAGTGCGATGGCCGAACCTGTATTTATTGACCTTTTCCGGCGCCTTGATGGTAACGCGCATTTCCCCGTCGGGATCCGAGGTCGAGATGCGACCGTGCTGGAGACAGAAATCGCATTGGCATTCCATCCTGGGAAGCTCGGAATCTGTCTTGTCGGTGGCGAATACGAAACGGATGTTGCCGCAATAGCACGATCCGCGAAGCTGTCGTTTCTTTTGTGTCATTCCGCCCCCCTGTTTGTTGCCTTTGACGCCTCGTCGATGGCCAAATTTATCTGTATCTCCTGCGGGCGGTCAGGCTGCCGCCGCCTCCAACCCCAGAGCCTCTTCGCAGCGTCTGATCCATACGGGGAGATTTGGCCGCGACGCAAGGTCGAAGCCGCCTTCGTGGGCGAGGCGTGTGTAGGCAGAAAACAAACCAGTCAGGCGTTAACGACCGCCGGCCCGGTCAGCGCCGCCGCATGATCCGGCAAAACAATCTCCCCGTCGTCGATCAATTTTTGAACCGCTCCCTCGACCGCCGTGCCTTTGTAGAAATCCGGGTTCATCTGCACATGCAGCTCGGCGACATTGCGGAACATGAAATCGCGGAAATCCCCGTCATCCATCAGTCCCGCTTCAACCGCCTCATGCGCCTCATGGACGACATAGCGCATGTCGGGCACGTCCCAATGGCCGATATCGGAGCTGAATAATGCCTTCAGTTTGACGTCGAAATGGTTGAGCTTGCGATTGAACGCCACCGCGTTCATGCGGTCATCGGCCTCGCAGCCAAAATAGAAATTAGGCACGAACAGATCGCGAATGTCCAACTTGTCGGCGAGCGCGCAGGCCTCAAAATCGTCCAGTCCGCGGGTTTCCTCCCAATGGAAGGAAAACAGATTGTCGGCGTTCTGCCGCACCGCGATGCGTTCCGCCGTAAGGTACTCGTTGCCGTATTTTTCGAACATCTCGACCATCAGATCCATGTCGAGATCAGCCGGGTCCATCTTTTCGCGCAAATAGGTCACATTGCGTTTTTCCCAGAACTCGCAAAGATCGTTATAGAGCGCCGAGGCCCATCCCACCCCGCCTTCGAGAAAGCCGATATTGAGGGTCGGAAACCGCCTGGTGACCCCGCCCATGAACAGTGACCGGCAGAGATGCTCGTTACCGACCCCGAAGCTGCCCAGCCGGTTATAGACAAAGTTCTGCGGCGACATTCGCCGGGCGCTCGATTGCGCCCCGCCATGGCCGGTGATCGCCACGCCGAGCTCGACACAGCGCCGCCAGAACGGGTCGTAATCCATCTCGCTGTCGATGGTGAAGGAATGGATCTGCTGAGTGAGCGCGCCTAGTTTTGCCGAGGCCGCCGCAACTTCCGGCACCGGCCCGCGCCATTCGCCCGGAATGCTGACCGTCTTGAAGCCCAGCTCACCCACCGCGAATTCCAGCTCGGCAAGGGCCTCCGCCGGCGAATGCATCGGGATAACCGCCGACGCCGTCATGCGGTCAGCGTAAGGCCCGAACATATCCGCGTAGAGCATGTTGAGCGCGCGGTGCAGTGTCTGGCGCAATTCCGGATCGCGGACCTGTTGGGCGCCGAGCCCCTCAGAGGTGTAGATAATTGCGAAATCGATTCCCGCTTCGGTCAGCCGCTCGTAATAAAGCCCAGGCAACATCACGGTTGCCCGATCAATCGTCATATCGCCCGACGGCGAGGCCCAAAAGCCGTTGCGCTGGCTGGTCTTGTTGCGCCCCGCCTGTCGCTTTTCATAGGCAGCGAGCACATTGGGCCCGGCTATCTTCTTGACGAAATCATGCAGCGCGAAACGCGCCTCGATTACATGCGCATCCGCATCGATGATCGGATGATCGATGGAGTTCCGGATTTTCGCGACCTCCGAAACTGGACTGCCGATTTGGTACATACGCTTCTCCCCTAAACTCGTTTGATTTGCGATATTGTATGCTTGGTAAACGCTGCCTGCCAATGACCACACAAAATGACCAGACAAGAAGGAATACCTTTATGATCGTCGATTTCCAGCATCATTTCGTGCCGCGCGAGCTTGGCCCCGGCGCGGATGCCGAAGCCAAAACCGTTTATGATGAACATGGCGTGCCAAGCTACAGCTTCCACGGGCTTCTTTACGATCTCGACGAGCATGTCGCGATGATGGACGAAGCGGGCATCGACGCCGCTACGCTGAGCTGCGCCGAAGGGATGTGCGGCACGCTCGAAAAATCAAGGATTATCAACAACGCGGCAAAGAAAGCCGAAAACGACTATCCGGGACGATTTATCGGCACCGCACATGCCCATCCGCTGGGCGGCAAGGACGCGATGGCCGAATTGAGCCGCTGCGCCGACGAGTTGGGGTTTCCTGGTATCGTCATCTGCTCCGAATTCAACATGACGCTGGACGATGCAGCGTTGAATCCGTTCTGGGAGGAATGCCAAAGGCGTGGACTTTATGTCTTCGTTCATCCCGCGCTCAGGCTCGACCATCCGGAGCCCTTTGACGCCTACGACATGGGGCGCTCGATCGGCCGCGAATTCTCAATGGCGCTGGCGGTCATCCGCCTGATCAATGGCGGCGTCCTTGATCGCTTTCCGGAGCTCACCATCCAGATCGCCCATCTCGGCGGCGGAATCGCTTCGGTGCTAGGGCGTTTGCGATCCTATCAGGACAAGGATTTCTGGGGCACCAGGGGCAATGAACGGCACGGCTGCCTGCCGCAGCACGATTTCGACTACTATCTTCGAGAACGGCTGGTGTTCGATACCGCCGGGTTCTGCGGCGCGATCAGTTCGGTCAAATCCTCGCTGGTCGAGCTGCCGTCATCGCGAATTGTCTACGCCACGGATTACCCACAGGAAATCCGTAAGCGTGCGAAGGTGAAACAGTTTGTCGACGAGGTGCGCGATCTCGGCGATGACGGCGCCGCCATCCTCGATGGCAATACCGGGCTACTCATCCCGGGGGCGTGACAAGGGGTTGTTCCAAAAAGCGCTATAAAGAAAACGGCGCGGGGTGAGCCCGCGCCGTTTCTGCACACTCTGGAGCGACGAAGCATCGATTGGCGACGCGTCGTCTTTCTGGTTACTTCTTGGCTGCTCTCTTCTTAGCCGTCTTTTTAGCGGCGGATTTTTTGGCTACCGTCTTCTTGGCGACGACCTTCTTGGCTACCGTTTTCTTGGCTGCGGACTTCTTGGCGACGGCCTTCTTAACGGCCTTCTTGGCCACGGTTTTCTTGGCCACGGTTTTCTTGGCCACGGTTTTCTTGGCCACGGTCTTCTTCGCCACGGTTTTCTTGGCTGCGGTTTTCTTGGCTGCAGCCTTTTTGGCTACGGTTTTCTTGGCTGCAGCCTTTTTGGCTACGGTCTTCTTCGCCACGGTTTTCTTGGCGACGGTTTTCTTGGCGACGGCCTTCTTGGCAACAGCCTTTTTCGCTACGGCCTTTTTGGCAACCTTCTTAACAGCCTTCTTGGCGGCGACTTTCTTCGCCACGACCTTCTTGGCAGTTTTCTTGCCAGCCTTCTTCGCCCGCGTCGTTTTCACCGCAGCACGTGCAGCAGCAGCCTTCTTCTTCGTTCCCCCACTATTGGCGCTGTCGGAGGATTTGCCTTCACCGGCCCCGATATAGGGAGAGAACACAGGCTTGTATTTTTTCTCGTCGATGAACTGCCTGATGCCTTCGGCATAGGCGTCATGACCACGCGCGGCATCGCGCATCTTGATCTCGGCGCCCTTGGCATTGAGGTAGT
>JBLHKG010000190.1:0-5274 GCA_047619835.1 Alphaproteobacteria bacterium | reverse complement strand
CTGTGTGGACGCCTGTTGTTGTTCGGTTCTCTTGAGAACCTGGATGAAATTGACAGCGACGTGGTCCTCGAAGTTGTCAACGAACTGGCCGATGAGGGAACGCAGCATTCATCGACAAATACCCCCGAACCCGATTTAGAGGATATAATACTGCCATCCGGTCGCATCATGGAGGGCCTGACCGAAATTATCCCATCGGGCCCGTGGCCGTCCGTTCAGAGCTATTCAGATGCCCTCCAGACTCTCGATGATCGGGTGGCCAGACTGAAGCCGGCTGACTGAAATTATGACCGGACGAAACGCAAAATCAGGGCACGACGGACCTGTGGTCTCCCAACCTGTGGTCGCCCAACCGGTGGTTAATGTGCCCGTAGTCCCTTCGCCGATAGTCAATGCGATGACTGTGGATGTGGAGGAATATTTCCAGGTCAGCGCATTTTCCGGCCTAATTGATCCGACCGACTGGCCGAATTTGCCGAGCCGTATTGAAGACAATATGGACAGATTGCTGGCGTTATTGGAGGAACACGACGCACGATGCACCTTCTTTACTCTGGGCTGGATCGCGGAGCGGCATAAATCAGTTGTCCGGAAGATTATTGATTCCGGCCATGAACTTGCAAGTCACGGCTATGGCCATGTGCGTGCCTCGGCTCAGAATTCGGACCAGTTTCGCAGTGATATCCGTCGGACCAAGGACATCCTGGAGGATGTCGGCGGGGTCGCCGTCAACGGATATCGGGCGGCCAGTTTTTCGTTCGATACGACGAACCCGTGGGCCCATACTGTACTTGCCGAGGAGGGCTATCATTACAGCTCCAGCATCTATCCCATCCGGCACGATCATTACGGCGTCCCCGATGCGCCGCGCTTTACTTACGCACCCGTCGGCAAAAATGGCGCGATCGAATTTCCCCTGACGACGGTTAAATTTCTGGGACGAAATTTTCCGTGCGCCGGCGGGGGATATTTTCGCCTTTTGCCCTACAAATTTTCCCACTGGGCAGTGAAAAAGGTTAACGAAGAAGACCAACACCCCGCCATCTTCTATTTTCACCCTTGGGAAATTGACCCTGACCAGCCACGGCCCTGCAATCCCGGAATCAAAACACGCTTCCGCCACTACGTGAACCTGAATGCTATGGAAAGGAAGCTGTCCCGGCTTCTCAGCGATTTTTCATGGGACCGGATTGATAGAGTATTCGACTGTCAAAATGGTTCAGACAGTGCGTAAGGCTGACGGGGCCGGCTCTCCGATATCGATCCATCGGCTCGATGCTACCTCTATAGAGCGATGGGACGCGTTCGTTCAGAACTGTCCCGAGGCGACATTCTTCCATCGCGCCGGGTGGCGAACGGTAATTGAGAACGCCCTTGGCCACGACTGCCCTTTTTTCTATGCCGAACGCGCCGGGTCGATTCGCGGGGTGCTGCCATTAGTACATATTCGAAGCCGGTTATTTGGCAACAGCCTGGTGTCTACTGGCTTCACGGTCGGCGGCGGTCCGGCTGTGGGAGAGGGAACCGATTACGAAGCCGTCCACCGGGCGCTTGATGAGGAGGCGATGAGGCTGGCCGGACGGCTCGGCGTCGGTCATCTGGAATACCGGGGGCGCGGGCCACGCCATTCGGACTGGAGCCACAATTCCGGCCTTTATGTGGGGTTCAGAAAACCGATCGGGCCCGATCCTGAACAGGACATGCTCGCTATTCCCCGCAAGCAACGTGCGATGGTGCGCAAGGGCATCAAGGCTGGCCTCGAAAGTGTGATTGATCGCGATGCCGGGCGACTTCACGCGGTTTATGCCGAAAGCGTCCGCAATCTGGGTACGCCGGTCTTTCCAAAGCAGTATTTCGATCAACTGATACGAATCTTTGGGGATGATGCCGATATCGTTACTGTGTTGAGCGAAGGTGTCCCGGTTGCCAGCGTCATGAATTTTTATTTCCGGAACGAAGTGATGCCCTATTATGGAGGGGGTACGATCAATGCGCGCCGGGTTGCGGCGAACGATTTTATGTATTGGGAAGTCATGCGCCGCGCAGTCGAACGAGGTTACACGCTGTTTGATTTCGGGCGCAGCAAGGAAGGAACCGGCGCCTTTTCCTTCAAGAAGAACTGGGGGTTTGACCCAGAACCGCTGGATTACGAATACCGGCTTTTCAAACTCGACGCGATTCCCGAGGTGAACCCGCTTAATCCCAAATACCGCTATTTTATTGCGGCCTGGAAAAGGCTTCCGATGCCGTTGGCTAACATTCTCGGTCCCGTGATCGCCCGGAATCTGGGGTGAGAAGATGAGCGAATTACTGTTTCTCGCCCACCGCATGCCTTATCCGCCAAACAAGGGGGACAAGATCCGGTCGTGGAACATTCTGCAAAACCTGGCGGAGCGCTATCCGGTCCATCTTGGTTGTTTCATCGACGATCCGGAGGACGAGCCCCATCGTGCGACGCTTGAGAAAATCTGCAAAAGCTGTCGTTTTGTCTCCCTTGATCCCCGAACCGCAAAAATCCGTAGTTTGACCGAATTGGTTCGCGGTAGACCGCTTACGCTGGGATATTTCCGGGATAGTGGTCTTGCACACTGGTGCGTCGATTTATTGCGTGAGCGGCCGATCGACAAGATCTTCGTGTTTTCCTCATCAATGGCGCAATACGCTGCTGAGCCGGCGAGCCGCGCAATCAGGCGCGTGGTCGATTTTGTCGATGTCGATTCCGATAAATGGCGTCAATACGCGGAAGCAAATCGGGGGCCGATGCGGTGGGTTTATCGGCGGGAAAGCCGGACGCTGTTGGAATATGAGCGTCGGATTTCAGCGGGCAGCGATGCGAGCCTTTTTGTGTCGGACGCCGAAGCAGCCCTGTTTCGCCGCCTGTCTCCTGAAACCGCAGAGAAGGTCTTTGCGGTCGATAACGGCGTTGATCTTGATTTTTTTGATCCCGATGGGCTCTTCGACAGCCCATTTTCCGGCGATGCGCCACGGCTGGTATTTACAGGTGCGATGGATTATTGGGCGAATGTTGATGCTGTGGTTTGGTTCGTCCGGCACGTATTTCCTGCTATTCGTGCCCGTCGTCCCGATACGGAATTCTACATCGTCGGTTCGAAGCCGACCGCCGATGTAGTTGCGCTGGGCGGCACAGCTGGCGTATTTGTAACCGGACGGGTGGAGGATATCAGACCTTATGTTTCACACGCGCTGTTGGTGGTCGCTCCGCTAAGGATCGCACGGGGCATCCAGAACAAGGTGCTTGAGGCGATGGCGATGGCGAAGCCTGTTGTTGGGACGCCGGAAGCCCTTGAGGGGATTGATGCAGAACCGGAGAAGGAATTTTACTGCGAATCGGAGCCGCATCGGTTTGCCGAACGGGTACTATCGGTGATCAACGAACCGGCGCGTCAGGAGATCGGTTTGCGAGCCCGAAAATGCGTGGAACAGCGATATGGGTGGCAATCCACTTTGCTGCCCCTTAAGACAATTTTGGAAGATGGTAAATTAGATTAGTGTCCGGGTTGGAGCCTGTTAAGAAATTGTCGATACGAACCGAACGAAAAGTATTTCTGGAAGACCCTGCGCTTGCCGCCATGGGGCTGCTTCCTGTACGGGAAATTTCCGGCGGCGGAGCAGTGGCCCGGAATTCGGCCATGTTGAGCTGGCGCGCTGCCTGGATTCTTTTGGCGATCGCAATCATTGGCCTGTTTGGTTTGTTCTGGCCGACCGCAGTGCAGATCGTCGAAATCTGGACTAATTCCAGCACCTACAATCACGGCTTTTTGATCCCGCTTATTGTTGCTTATCTTATCTGGATCAAACGCGGCGCGCTGGCGAATAGACTCCCGATGCCCAGCAAGTGGGGGGTGGCGGTAGTATTTGTCGCCGGATTTGGCTGGTTGCTGGGGGAACTCGGTAGTGTCGGACAGGTTCAGCATTTCGCGCTCGCCATCATGGTGCAGGGGATGTTTATTGCCGTACTTGGAACGGCTATCTCGCGCGTTCTTATTTTTCCGCTTGGTTATTTGCTGTTCGCGGTCCCGTTCGGCGAGTTCATGGTGGAGCCGCTACAGGACCTGACCGCAGTCTTTGTCGTCAAGGGCCTGCAAATTCTCAATATCCCGGTATTTCTCGACGGTATTTTTATCTCGATCCCGACCGGTAATTTCGAAGTGGCGGAGGCCTGCTCAGGTGTGCGATTCCTGATCGCGATGATCGCGCTCGGCACACTGTTCGCGCATCTCACCTATAATAGCCGGGGCCGTAAGCTTCTTTTTGTGACGCTGTCTCTGGTCGTGCCGGTTTTCGCCAATGGATTCCGCGCGTTTGGAATCGTTCTGCTGGCCTATTACACCAACAATCAGCTTGCCGTCGGGGTCGATCACCTGGTTTACGGCTGGCTATTCTTCGCTTTCGTCACCGTCATCATGCTGATGATCGGCATGAGCTTTCGCGACCAGGTCCCTGACGATGAAGAAGCCGATCCAGAGATTCAGCGGTCATTGATTTCGGATGTTGTTAGTCCGCGTCGCCTCGCCACAACGATGGTCATTGCGATGCTCGGGGGCGTTGTCGCACCGGTCTATGCCAGTGTGATCGCGAACCGTGATATTGATCCAATTAGCGGTCCGCTACAGAGTCCAAAGGTGACTGGTGGTTGGAAATTGCTGCCGAACGTCCAGCCGGATTACGCGCCCGTATTTCCAGCCGCTCAGGCCAAGCTGCTCCGATCTTTCGTCAAGGATGGTAAGCGGGTCGATCTTTTCGTCGCCTATTATACGACCCAGAGACAGGGCCGCGAAGTGATCAGCGTGAAGAATTTGATTGCGGACGGAAAAAAGTGGCAGCGCGCGGCAAGCGGCCGCGTGTTGCAGCGGATCGACGGCCCGTCGATAGAAATTCAGCGCCATCGTCTTCTGCATCGCCGCAGCGGCAGGGTTGCTTACCAATGGTACTGGGTCGGCAACCTCAGTACGGGCGGTCGTACAATTGCAAAGATACTCCAGTCTGTGAGCCTGCTTTTCGGGGTGCGCGAAGCAGCAGCCAGTATCGTTGTCAGCGCGCCCTACGAAGACGTATCAAGGGAAGCGGATAAATCCTTGCGCGATTTTATGGCGAACATGGAACAAATTTCCAAGGTTCTTGATCGTTATTCACAACGCCGCTGATTGATATCACCTACCGGTTCTCTGACCCGGGCAAAATACAAGACGTACATCGTAGGCGGATCTGAACCCAATGTGTGGAATTGTCGGGATTTTTAACAGCCGGGATCGC
>JBLHKG010000189.1:0-5294 GCA_047619835.1 Alphaproteobacteria bacterium | reverse complement strand
CCCTGCGGGCTATGCTGGTGGACCGCGTCGCCGGCGAGGAACACCCTGCCCTTCTGCCAGCAATCGGCGACGATGCTGCGGCAGGTCCAGGGCAGCGCCGAGATGATTTCATAGGGAACGTCCGGTCCGACCCAGCGTCGAACCTTTGCGTCGATATCGATTTCTTCCGGCACCACTTTCTCCTGCCCGAAATCGAGCCCCATGCGCCACAGCGACTTACCGTCAATCTCGATCAGGCTCTGATTGCCGCCTTCCGGGTCGACGAAGAAATAAAACGCCGCATTGATCTTGTCATGGTGGTTCCACAGCTCGGGAATGCGGAGAAACACATTGAGATTGTGCGACAGGACCGGCGTTCCCTCCCACTGCATGCCGAGCGCCTTCGGCACCGGGCTTTGCCCGCCGCAGCAGGAGACGAGATATTGCGCCTCGATGGTCTCGGTCCGGTCGGCCGCGACATCGCGGACGGTCGCGGTGACGCCATTATCGGTTTCGACAAATCCCTCAAACCGGCATTGATAGCGCAGCGTGACACTGGGAAAGCTGTCGGCCAGCTCGCGCAGGATGGGATCGAAGAAAGTCTGATTGCAGCGCTGCGAGCGCTCGGGCGTGGTCGGCAGCGGCTTGTCGCCGCCATAGGTCGGGCGCGGAATATGCGCGACGAGATGTCCCTGAAGACTGGTGAGATAGAGGATATCGAGCGGAAAATCCGGCGGCGCGCCCGAGTTGCGGACCTTGTCGGCGATGCCCCAGCGGCGGCAGAACTCCATCGTGCGCGAATTGATGGTGTTGGCGCGGGGATGGTAAATCTCGCCATTGCCCTGCTCGACCAGCAGGCACTCAATCCCGCGCAACCCCAGCTCGGCCGCCAGCGCCAGCCCGACGGGTCCGCCGCCGATGATAAGAACAGGTGATTGCCGAATAGTGTCGGTCGATTCAGTCGTCATGATTTTCCAGCTTTACTCAGAGAGGAATTTGGCAATCTTCATGTGGAGCCAAATTCTGTCATCGGATCGTCCGCTCGGCAATCGGTCGCTCCCCTTATCCTCACACGGACGTGAACGACACGAGGGCTGAATTCAGGTAAAGATTCCCCATATGCGAGTGATAGAACAGACAGGGAGGGGCTTATGAGAACTAAAATTATTGCGTTAATGACCGCCTGCAGCGTGGGGCTGATGGCGTTTACCGCCAGCGCGGCGACGCCGCAGCGGGTCAAAATTACCGGCGAGATCGTCGACACCTGGTGCTACATCACGGAAATCATGTATGCGCAGGGAACGGCGCATCATAAATGTGCCGTCTGGTGCGCAATCGGCGGTATTCCGGTCAGCATCAAGGGAACCGATGGCAAGGTTTATATGGTTCTCCGGGTCGAGAGCGATGACACCAGTGTTGCCAATCCCAAAATCGTCAAAATCCAGACCCACCATGTCACGGTGGATGGCGATCTGTATGTGCGTGACGGAGTTAATTACCTGATCGTGAACAAGGTGGCCGACGACAAGGGCATCATCAATATGACGCACAAGGAGCACGGCGTTCAGCCGTGATGGGAGGGGTCACATGAATAAGACATTTATCACTTATAAAACTCTTCTCACCGGAACTCTCTTCGCGGCCGCCCTGTCGAGTACGGTTTTCGCCGCCGAGGGCTGGGGCATCAAGCATGAGAAGGAAACCCGGGTCGAGGTCAAGGTGGTTGATTTGCTCTGTGAGGTCACCGGTAATTGCGTGGCCAATTGCGGTGATGGCAAGCGGCAGCTCGGGCTGTTGTTCGATGACGGAAAACTGGTGCCGGCGGTCAAGAATGCCGAGGCCTTCGCCGGGGCGGTCGATGATCTGCTGCCGTTCTGCGGCCAGCGGATCGTTGCCGACGGGCTGATGATCAGCAATCCGAAGATGCCGATGTTCCTGCTCCAGTTCAAACGCAGCGCGCCCCCCGGAAAACCCAAAGGCAAATGGAGCGGCGCCAACTGGTTCGGCAAGAACTGGTCGAAGGCCAATGGCGGAAAAGATTCCAGCGACTGGTTCCGGAACGACAAGCGGATCAAGGAAATCCTGGCGAAGGACGGCATCCTCGGCATTCCGGGATTGAAGCCGCCGGAATGAGGGTGTGAGCAATGCCTATCACGGGAAGCATGTTACGCGTTGCGTTAGCCAGCGGCGCCGTGTTGTTAGGCCCGCTGTTGGGTGGGGCGACCGGGGGTGGCATTGCGGCTGCCCCACCGGCGCTGGAGAGTCTGTTTTCCGGCGGGTTTGAGCTGACCGATCACAATGGAACTCCCCGGGCTTCGCAGGAGTTTCGCGGCCGGTTTATGCTGATTTTTTTCGGCTATACCTACTGTCCGACAATTTGTCCGACCAATCTGCAACAGATGGCGCAGGCCCTGGGGCTGCTGGGAGACAAAGCCAAAAAGATTGTCCCAATCTTCATCACCATCGATCCAAAGCGCGACACGCCGGCGCTTCTCAAGGAGTATATGGCGAATTTTGGGCCAAAATTCCTCGGCCTGACCGGCACGGACGCGCAAATCCGCGCGGTGAGCAAATCCTACCGGGTTCACCGCCGCAAGGTGATCCCCGACACATCAGCGCCGCAAGATTATCTGGTCGATCATTCCAGCCTCACCCTGCTGCTCGGTCCTGACGGCAAGTTCCGGACGCTGTTCCCGCACAACACCACCGGCCCCGTCATGGCGAAGCGCATGGCTAAATATTTGAGCGCTAACTAGTCTTCCCTTCTGAGCGGTAGAACGCTTTACTTGCTGCACCGCAACAGCAGGGAATTCGCGCCATGACCGATATCAATTCCGAGGCGCTCGATCAGGAAATCGACGATGAAGGCCAGCGGATCGTCCGCGACCATCTGAAGCCGGGAGACGTCGTTGTCGTAACCGGCGCCGCGCGGGGGTTCGGCCGGGCCATCGCGCGCAGGCTGGCGCGCGGCGGCGCAATGCTCGCCATCTGGGACATTGTTGCCGAGGATGGGCAGAAAACCGTGGAAATCTGCAAAGCAGCCGGCGCACCGGATGCCGCGTTCTTTGCCTGCGACATGGGCGATGCGGGCAATATCGAATCTGCCGCCGCGGCGGTCCGCGATAAATTCGGCACAATCTACGCCGTCGTGAACAATGCCGGCATTCACCCGCGCTCGCCTGCCCTCACCGTTCCGCTGGAAATGTGGAACCGGACACTGGCGGTCAATCTCACCGGTTCGTTCCTCACCGCGCAGGCGTTTGCCCCGTCAATGATCGAGGCAGGCCGGGGGGCGGTGATCAATCTCGCCTCGGGCCGCGCGATCCAGGGGGCCAAAATGGGCATCCACTATGCCGCGTCAAAGGCGGGCATCATTGCCATGACCAAGACGCTGGCGCAGGAATGGGCGGAGCATGGCATACGCGTCAACGCGATCATTCCCGGTGTGTCCGAGACCCGACAGCCGCTTGAGGCGTCGGGCGTCACGCTGGAAAATCTGCGCGAGCGCGGCAAAAACGTTCCGCTTGGCCGGGTCGGTCACCCCGACGATATCGCCGGCATGGTCGCCATGCTGCTCAGCGAGGACGCCGCCTTCATGACCGGGCAGAGCGTCGCCATCAACGGCGGCGCGATCATGTTGCCTTAGCTGGCCAACACCGCGTCGGCGTCGATTTCGATCATCGCGCCGGGACGGATGATGCCCGAGATCTGCACCAGCGTGCTGGCCGGACGGCTTTCGGGTGGAAACACCTCATTGCGGGCGGCGTGAACCTGCTGCAGCGATTCAGGGGATATATCGGTCACATAGACCCGCACCCGGACGATGTCTGTCATCGCCGCTCCCTCATGCGCGAGGATGCGGGCTATCCGCCGAAGGACCTGCCGCGTTTGTTCCAGCATGGTGTCGCCGACCAGATTGCCGTCATCGTCAATCGGCGTCTGGCCGGAAATATGCAGAAACACCGCGTCGCCGGTTTCAATTCGTACAGCGTCGCAAAACGCCGCGGCGGTGCCGGTTGATTCGAGGGCGCCGATCTTCTTGCTGTCGCTGGCGGCAATATTAATGTTGGTCCGGCGCATGAGCGCTCCTTTCAAACAAGCATTTCCCTGATCTGGTCCGGTGTGTGCCCAGCCTCGCGCAGTGCGCGCAAGGTAAGCGACCGGTCGCGCTTGGCGTAACGCGTGCCGCTTTCATCCGTTAGCAATCGATGATGATGATAGTCGGGCGTTGGTAAATCGAGCAGCGCCTGCAGCAGCCGGTGTATATCGGTCGCCGGCGCGAGATCTTCGCCGCGCGTCACCAGTGTTACTCCCTGCAGCGCGTCATCGACAGTGACGGCAAGGTGATAGCTGGTCGGCGTGTCCTTGCGGGCGAGGACGACATCGCCGAACCGGCCAGGCTTTGCGGTGATCTCGCCCTGTCCCCGATCGGTCCAGGACAGCGATCCGGTGTGGTCGATTGCCCGGGTCATTTCGAGCCGTAGGGCATAGGCATCGCCACCGGCAATCCGGTCCTCTCGTTCAGCGGGCGACAGATCGCGGCAAATGCCCGGATAGATCGGGCCGTCGGGACCCTGCGGGGCGCCCCCTGCCCGCTCGATCTCGGCCTGTATCTCGCCCCGGCTACAGAAGCAGGGATATGTCATTTCCATCGCCGAGAGTCGGTCGAGAGCGGCGGCGTAATCGTCGAAATGCGCGCTTTGACGCCGCACCGGTACTTCCCATGTCAGACCCAGCCATGCCAAATCCTCGAAAATGGCCTGCTCGAATTCCGGGCGGCATCGTCCCACGTCGATGTCCTCGACCCGCAGCAGGAATTTATCGCCCGCCTCGGCCGCAAACAGGGCGGAGAACGCATGCCCCAGATGAAGATGGCCGGTCGGGCTGGGGGCGAAGCGCGTGACCTCCATCCCGTTCAGACGTTGCCCGGAAAGACGTTGCCCGAAAAGACGTGGCCCGGAAAGACGTGCAGCCCGTCGTCTCCCAGCGGCAATTCATCGACCCGCGTCGCTGCGCCGACCGGCAGCGCGCCGTAGAGATGCGGAAACAGTATCCCGCCTCTGGCTTCCTCCCACCGGATAGCTTCGCCCAACAGCGACGCATCGACGGTAAGCAGGAGTAAACCCTCCTGCCCGGCCCGGTGTTTGGCAGCGCTTTCCCGAAGATGCTCCGCGGTTGAAAAATGGATAAAGCCGTCTGCCTGATCCTGCGAAGAACCCGGATAGCTTCCCGTTTGTTGTGCCTCGCGCCATTCGTCGGCGCGGCACATGTGAAAGATGATTGTGTCTGTCATGGCAACAGATTACCAATCTGCG
>JBLHKG010000188.1:0-5300 GCA_047619835.1 Alphaproteobacteria bacterium | reverse complement strand
CGAGCGGCCCGGTCGCGAGGACCAG
This sequence comes from Alphaproteobacteria bacterium, assembly GCA_047619835.1. Taxonomy (GTDB): domain Bacteria; phylum Pseudomonadota; class Alphaproteobacteria; order MPNO01; family UBA2964; genus JAYOEY01. The sequence continues at coordinate 5,275 of JBLHKG010000188.1, read as the reverse complement.
CGCGCCCAAAGAGCCGCCTCTGCTATTGCCGCCACCCAGGAAAGGCAGGCGCGCGCAGATCCGAACGCGGGCTGCACCAAGGCCGAACAACAGCCACCAGGGTTGCTCTTCACCCGGGTGGGGCACGGACACTACACCTACTGTGGCAGAACCATCGGCAACCGCCTGGACGACACCCCGCGGCGTTGCATGGCGCTTCATCGACGCGCCCGATCCGAAATGATCTCGCGCCATATCCCAATAGGCACCGTCTTCACCGTCCGAGACAGCCACCGCAAACGGCCCCTGCAGCGATACAAAGGCCGAAATCATCTCACGCCACATGCGAACGATGACGCCGGGCGGCAGAATTCCCTCATGGCGACTGAGCAGGCGACGCAAAATCAGAACCTCGCGACCAGGGCGAAAAAACACCGGGTCCGAGGCATCCTTGGCATCCCTGATGCGCGCGACCAACGCCGCGCGCTGCAGGATCAGATCATGCAGCGCGTCGTCGATGCCATCGATCTGCCCGCGCAGACCGGACAGGATATCATCCTGTGTGGTCATTTTCCTCATCCACCGATCTTCGGTCCTGCCGGTTCCGGACCCATCCACCCACCGGGCCGCGCGTTTATAGCGCGAGCCGCCGCCAACCAAAAGCGAAGAAAACATTGATAAATTCGCGCTGGCGACTTAGCTATCGAGGACGTTTACCGGTCTTTTCACGAGGATGCAGACAAAAATGGCGACATCGGGCCTGTCCCTGAGCCAGATTGCCAATGGCGAACTGCCGTGCCACCGGGTTGAGCTCGGCGCGACGGCGCCGCTGCGCCTCGATAGCGGGGTGGATTTCGGTCCGTTCACCATCGCCTATCAGACCTATGGCGCGCTCAATGCCGACAAATCCAACGCCATTCTGATCTGCCATGCGCTGACCGGCGACCAGTTCGCCGCCGATCCACACCCGGTCACCGGCAAACCCGGCTGGTGGGATTTGATGGTCGGTCCCGGCAAGGTGATCGACACCGATCGCTATTACGTGATCTGCACCAATGTGCTGGGCGGCTGCATGGGAACCACAGGGCCAAGCTCGCTCGACCCCAAGACCGGCAAGCCATACGGGCTCAACTTCCCGGTCCTCACCATTGCCGACATGGTGCGCGCCCAGAAAATGCTGATCGACGATATGGGGATCGACCAGCTGTTCAGCGTGATCGGCGGATCGATGGGCGGTATGCAGGTGCTCGAATGGGCATCACGTTTCAGCGATCGGATGTTCTGCGCCGTTCCGATTGCCGGGGCCGCACGCCATTCGGCGCAGAATATTGCCTTCCATGAGGTTGGCCGGCAGGCCATCGTCGCCGATCCGGACTGGTGTCAGGGCGATTATGCCAATCAGGGCAAACGACCGCGCCGCGGCCTCGCGGTCGCCCGCATGGAAGCCCATATCACCTATCTTTCCGAAGCGGCGCTGCATCGCAAATTCGGTCGACGCCTGCAGGATCGCCGCGCGGTCACTTACGGTTTCGATGCCGATTTTGAGGTTGAATCCTATCTGCGCCATCAGGGCAGCACGTTCGTCGACCGATTCGATGCCAATTCATATCTCTATATCAGCCGCGCGATGGATTATTTCGACATGGCGGCGGAGCATAATGGCGTGCTGGCCGATGCTTTCCGCGACACGAAAGTGCGGTTCTGCGTTGTATCGTTTTCGTCGGACTGGCTGTATCCGACCGTCGAAAGCCGCGCCATCGTCCATGCGCTCAACGCGGTGGCCGCCAATGTCAGCTTTATCGAAATTCAGACCGATAAAGGACACGACGCCTTCCTGCTCGAGGAGCCGGAACTCCACAAGACGCTCCGCGGCTTCCTCGATGGATCGGCGCGGCGCCGGGGGCTGATCTGATGCCACTCGATACCGGCGGCTTGCCGCCCACGCGGTTGCGCCCGGATTTAAAGCTTATTGCCGACATGATCGAGCCGGGAACGCGGGTGCTCGATATCGGCTGTGGCGACGGCGCGTTGCTGGCGCATCTGGCGGCTGAAAAAAACGTCGATGCGCGCGGCGTCGAGCTTAGCCAGGATGGTGTGAACGCCTGTGTCGCCCGCGGCTTGTCGGTCATTCAGGGCGATGCCGATACTGACCTTTCCTACTATCCGGACGGCGCTTTCGATTTTGTCGTTCTCGGACAGACCCTTCAGGCGACGCGCAACCCCAAGGCCGTGCTGGGGAATTTGGTCCGCATCGGACGCCATGCCGTGGTGTCCTTTGTCAATTACGGTCACTGGCGTACCAGGCTTTCACTGCTGCTGGGTGGCAGGATGCCGGTCGCCACCGGTCCGGGATACGGCTGGTACGACAGCCCGGACATTCACCAATGCTCGGTGCTGGATTTTGTCGAGCTGTGCGAATCGCTCGGCCTCACGGTGGAGAATGCCGTCTCGCTGAGCCGGCACAACCGGGCCCGGCAGATCCAAACGGCCGGCCTGATGGCCAATTTACGGGGCCAGCAGGCCATCTTCCTGCTTACGCGACGTTAGGAGTCGTACTTTGCAGGAATGCAGCTAAGGCTGCGGTACCGGGTCGGTATAGCGCCGTCGCCGCACGCCGACCGGTTCGGGAGTCGCGGTATAGATCTGCTTGCCGGCTTCTATAATCAGCACACCGGCAAAGGTCTGAAACAACCTGAGACCAACTTTTTCCCACGCCGGGGCTGAGGCCAGCATCATGCGCGACCGGACCGGCGGCACGAACAAGGCGCGCTCCAGACGGGTGGGGGTAAAGAGCGTGTCGCGCAGCAGGCGGGAAAGCTGGGTCGGCGTGTAAGGATGCCCATGACCGAACGGCGTCCGATCAAGCCGGGCCCAGATGCCGCGACGGTTGGGCACGACCGCGATTAACCTGCCGCCATCGGCGAGCACGCGCCAGATCTCCCGCAGCATGGGGCGCAGCTGTTCACTGCTTTCAAGCCCGTGGACCAGCAGCACACGGTCCACCGAGACATCCGGCAGCGGAATTTCGGTCTCGTCGCACAATGTAACCAGGCCTTTGTCATCGGAGGGCCAGTGCAGCACGCCTTGCTGCGCCGGCATCGCGGCAATCACCCGAGCGGCTTCGTCGCGGAACGGTCGCAGATAAGGGGTCGCGTACCCGAAGCCCAGCACAGACTGCCCTTTCAAGTCGGGCCAGATGGTCCGGACACGCGTGCGGATCGTCCGGCCCGCCATCTGTCCGAGGCTGGTCCGGTAAAAATCGCGTAAATCGACGACATCGTTCCACATGGAAAGAATTCTAGCACCAATTTACATTTCTTTATGCCGCTCCGGTTGGCGGTCGCGCCGGGCTTTGCTAGGCTCCGTCCTCCGCAGTGTTCAGGATTGAGGAAATACCATTATGGCGACGCTGGAAATCAAACAGGTGCCGACCCGGACCGACAATTACGTCTATCTGTTCCGCGATGCGGATACCGATCTGGTTGGCGTCGTCGACCCGTCCGATGCGGCGCCGGTCATCGAAGCGCTCGAAGGGCTGGGCTGGAAACCAACCCATATCATCAACACCCATCACCATAACGACCACACCGGCGGCAATATCGAAATCAAGGAGAAATACGGCTGCACGATTGTCGGACCGCGCGCCGATCACGACAGGATCGTCGGCATCGATGTCGATGTCGGCGATGGCGATGGCTTTGTGTTCGGCAACGAGACGGCGGCGGTGTTCGACACGCCGGGCCATACGCGCGGCCATATCGCCTACCATTTCCCCGACAGTAAAATTCTGTTCTGCGGCGATACGCTGTTTGCCCTCGGCTGCGGTCGGGTCTTCGAAGGCACCATGGAACAGATGTGGACATCGCTCGGAAAACTGCGGGCGCTGCCGGACGACACCCAAGTCTATTGCGCCCACGAATATACCCAGTCCAATGCCAGGTTCGCGCTGACGGTCGAAACCTCAAACGATGCGCTCAAGGAGTATGCGCGCGAAATCGACGAAAAGCGGGCGCGTAACGAGCCGACGGTACCTTCGCTTCTGGGCCGGGAAAAAGAGACCAACCCGTTCCTGCGCGCCGATGTCGCGTCACTGGCCGATTCGGTCGGGCTGAGCGGCGCCGATCCTGTTTCTGTGTTTGCCGAGGTACGGACCCGCAAGGACAATTTCTAGAAATTTAACAGGCAGCTATATTTTCAGAATTTTATAAAGATTTCAGGGAGCACGTTAAAATGAAACTACGCTGGGCATCAGGGTCGCCATTCGTCCGTAAAGTCATGGTGACCGCCATCGAAACCGGGCTCGACAGCCGGATCGAACGCATACCGACCAACTATCACGATCCGGATTCAGATATCGCGGATCACAACCCGCTTGGCAAAGTACCGGCCCTGATCCTCGATGACGGTTCTATCCTCATCGATTCCCCGGTTATTTGCGCCTATCTCGATTCGCTTCATGACGGAGACAAGATGCTCCCGGTCGATCCGGCCGCGCGGTGGCGCGCGCTTAGCCTGGAGGGGCTCGGCGACGGCATGACAGAAGCCGCGATTAACGTCCAGCGCGAGCGCGGTCGGCCGGAGGACAAGCGGCTGTCAGAGATCAGCGATCGTCAGTGGGGCAAATTCGAGAGCGCAATGGACTGGATTGAGGGCAGCGCCGGAGACGTGCTCGGCAGCAAGCTCAATATCGGTCAGATCGCCATCGCCTGCGGCCTCGGCTGGATACAGTTTCGCATGGGCGACATTCTCGGCGAGTGGCGCGAGGACTGGCCGAACACCGGCAAATGGTTCGACGAGTTCAGCATGCGCCCATCAATGCGCGAAACCGAACCGGAATAAGCCCGCATTTTTCAGCGTTTACGCTGTCGAAGCGGGCATTGCCATCCATGTCGTCGCCCAACGGCTGCAGGACCGGACGTAAGCGCTATTCGCGCTGGCCGATGGTGGTAATCCAGACACGCCGTCCTGTAAATCCCGCGATTTTCACTGAATTTCGACGATAACCTGTGTGTGGGAAGGGTCGTCGTCGTCGAAGCATCCAAGGAAGCCTGGCGCCGAAAATGACCGCCCATTTGGTCGGTTACAGCATGGAGAGCTTGACGATCCAACCCGAGTTAGAGAACAGGCTGGACCCATAGCAGACCGTCGAGCACATTAAAAAATTGCGATCTTGACGCGAAGGTCATGTTTTTATTTCGAGATTCCCGAGAAGTGTCAGGCTGCTGGCTTGTGGCGCGCGATTCCACCGTCTTAGTAGTTTCTTAACCATAAATCTTGGATAAAACTATACGGATCT
>JBLHKG010000187.1:0-5302 GCA_047619835.1 Alphaproteobacteria bacterium | reverse complement strand
CCTGCGCCCGGTGATTATTGGGTCCGTACCAGGCGAGCAGCCGAAGAGGCTCGGACCCGGTCGCGAAATGCTGATGGAGCCAGGCGCCGTCCATCGGCGCCGCCGAGATCATGCCGATGCTGTCATAATCCTGGCGCAGCACCTCGCCGCCATTGCCGTCGGCCCAGGGGGTGGGGCCCAGATCGAGCGGCCAGGTATAGGAATAGCCCTTGCCGCCGAGGCAGATGAAGGCGGCCGCTTTGCCCGGCGAGTAGCCGCGCGAATAGCGCCCGGCCGGAAATTCGCCGATATATTGATAGAAGACGTTTTCCGCCATTTTGGGCTCGACCCGGCGATAGCCCGGCGTGCGGCGGTTATCGAGATAGAGCTCGGTACTGAAGACGTCGGGAATGATGTTGGTACGGCACATGGCAAGCCCGCGGGTCCCGTCTTCCTCCAGCCCTTCCCTTGCTTCAAAGCTGTTATGGCCTGGATGGTAGCGGGATTTCAGCGTGACCGGGCTGTTGAAGATCGCGTTTTCGTCGCGGATCAAATTCATCATATTGGGCGCGCTGGTGCCGGCCAGCAGCAGCGCCGGGTTAACCGATGAATTAACCAGCCGGTGATGTGCGTTCATTGGGATCGAAAACAGCGAGCCCTTCTGCCATTCGAAAATGTCGGGCCGGTCCTGCCCATCATTCCAGATTTCCGTGGTGCCACGCCCGTCGAGCACCAGAAAAACCTCTTCATAGAGGTGTCGTTCCTCGTTGAGCGCTCCGGCGCCGGGGATCTCGACGACATAGCTGCCCCATGCCCCTTCAGTGCCGAACAGCTGGATAAAGCTGCCGCGACCGCCCATCCGCGCCCACGGCCTGAGCGGCAACTCCTGTACGCGGGAAACGCTGATATTGCGATAGATCGGAATTTCCTGCGCCAGCATGAAATCGTCATAGGCAGTGGCGCGGCGCGGCCAGACGGAGGTGCCGGCATAAAGGTCGCGACCGGGCTCATGCCAGTGGGGATCGTCGGCAACATCGTGCGGCATTGGGGCGTCTTTCAGGCAGTTAACAGGTCGCGCCGAACATGGTGAAAGCCACCGGAGGCGTCAAGACGTGCAGGCACTCACGGCGTACAGGCACTCACGGCGTACAATTGACGCCGGTTGCCAATCCGCTCAGGCAGGAACGCCCAGCGCCATTTCGATGCGGTTATTATCGGGATCGTAGATGTCGATACGCCACGACCCGCCCTGAATTTCCGGTCCGTAATCCGGCGTCAGGCCACGTTCGGCCAACCCATCGATCAGCACCTGGATATCGGTGATGCCGTCAACCACGACATTGATATGCTGCATGTTGCCCTTCTCACGCTCGACCGGCACCCAGTTGGGGTTGGGCCTCAGGTCGATCTGGCTGTCGGGCCCCGCCCTGACCGCGACAAACGGCGGGCCGCCGGCAAGATGCTTCTCCAGAGAATGCTGATTGATCTCGAATCCAAGCTTTTCATAAAACGCCATCGATATATCGAGATCGCGTACCCATACCACCACATGATCGATTTTTTTGATTGTCCACATCTGCAGCCTCCCGTGAGTTCGATGTCAGATCGTTACGGGAAAAGCGTATCACTGTCTGGCAGGCAAAAGAACACCATCCAGCCCAGGAGGAGGAGACCGATCCGTTGCTTGCAACAAATTGCAGTCCAGGCTTACGCTAAAACCTGCATCAAACTCTCCATGGGCGCCGAAGCATCAGTGGGGGCAACAGGAAGGGGAACGAGATGAAACCGCAGCGTTACGGTCCGTTCAATTATGTTCCGATCAACAAACGGCCAAATCTGAAATGGCCGGACGGCAAGCGCATCGCCTTCTGGGTGATCCCCAATATAGAAAGTTTTGCCCTTGATGAGAAAATGCCGGCCGGGCCGGGTGGATCGGGTGGATCGATCCCGGATGTGCATACCTGGTCGATCCGCGAATATGGCTGCCGTATCGGCGTGTTCCGTCTCATGGAGGTTCTGGCGAAACACGGGGTGCGCGGCACAGTGGCGCTCAACAGCGAAATTTGCCGCTATTACCCCGAGATCATCGAGGAAGGCAACAAGCTCGGCTGGGAGTGGATGGGACACAACCAGTCGAACACCCGACGGTTGAACGTTATCCCGCCAGAGGAAGAGCGGGCGGTGGTCAAGGCCACCTTTGATGAGATCGAACAGGGAACCGGCACACGGCCGCGGGGATGGCTCGGCTCCGGATTGCAGGAGACCTGGAACACGCTTGATTATCTCGTGGAGAACGGAGCGACTTACGTGGCCGACTGGCAGTGCGATGACCAGCCGTTCATGATGGATGTGGGGGGTAAACCGCTGGTGTCGGTGCCCTATTCGACCGAGATCAATGACAAGCCGCAATTCGAGGCCCACCACCGGACGGCCCAGGAATTTGCCGACATGATCTGCCGGCAGTTCGACGTGCTGTATCGTGAGAGCGCGGAGTCGGGGCGGGTTATGGCAATCTCGCTACATCCCTACGTTACCGGACGTCCGCACCGGATCGACGCGCTCGATGCGGCAATTGGTTATATCTGCCGGCATGACGACGTATGGCGGACGACGGGCTCGGAAATCGCCGACGCTTTTCTGGCGTCGGGCGCGACCTTCTGACCAGGCTGGGCATCGTTGCCATCAGTACAAAAGAAAACGGCGGTCCCGCGACATAAATGGGGACCGCCGCTTTCAGTTCTTTACGAGGATTTACGCCGCTTTAAGAAGCGGGCTTTCCTCCTTTTCGAGAACTCTGCGTACCGCGGGCCGCTCAATCATGCGGTCCTTGAAGGCGGTGAATTTCTTGAGGTCGCCCATCGGCATGTCGATGCGATTTCCCCATCCGTAAAACACCAGCGCATAGGGGTCGAGGATGGTATATTGGTCGCCCATCATCCATTGCCGGTCGGCAAGCCTGGCGTCAATTTCCACCATGCTATTCCAGTAGGTCTTGCGCGCCGTCTCGCCGATGGCCTTCATCGCATCTTCTCCAATATCGGCGCCGCCACCGGGCCGTTCGGGATGCAGGACCAGACCAAATGCACCATGCACTGCGCTCGTCAGCCACCCGGCTACGGCCATACAGTTCGCCAGTTCGACGGGGTCGCTGGGTAATAGATTGGCGTCGGGAAAGCGCCCGGCGATATAGGGCAGAATGGCGACATTCTGGGTGATTATCTTGTCGCCGACAGAAAGCGCCGGAACCTTGCTGTGCGGATTAATCTTGAGATATTCCGCAGTGCGTTGCTCGCCCTTGGAGAGCGCGACCGGGGTGGTTTTATAGTCTGCGCCACATTCCTCAAGCAGAATATGCGATGCCATCGAACAGGTGCCGGGGCAGAAAAACAGGTTGTACATGAAGGCTCCTCCGAGCTTGTTGATCCTGCCCGAATGTGGGGCCGCGCGCGAGCAAAGTCCAGTGACGCTGCGGAAAGACGGACGTCGAATGCGGAATAATTGCCATTGCCGCGCTGGATAGAGTAGAACCGCCGCGCTGCACATTACTTTTCGGGAGTTACCATGGCGTCCTATCAATACATCTATGTCATGCAGGGTCTGCGCAAGGCGTTTCCGGGTGGGCGCGAAATCGTGAAAGACGTGACGCTGGCCTTTTTGCCGGGCGCCAAAATCGGCGTTTTGGGCGTCAATGGCACCGGCAAGTCGACTCTGCTCAAGATCATGGCGGGTCTCGATACGGAATATTCTGGTGAAGCAAGGGTGGCCGATGGCGCGACCATCGGGTTTTTGTCGCAGGAGCCGGATCTCAACCCGGACAAGGACGTGTTCGGAAATGTGCTGGAAGGCATGAAGGCGACTCACGATCTGCTCACGGAATACGAGGAAATCAGCAATAAATTCGCCGAACCGCTTGAAGATGACGAGATGAATGCCTTGATCGAACGGCAGGGCGAGCTGCAGGAAAAAATCGATGCGGTCGATGGCTGGGAGCTTGATCGCACGGTAGAGATTGCGATGGACGCGCTGCGCTGCCCGCCCGGGGACGCCGATGTCACCACGCTGTCGGGCGGCGAGCGCCGCCGGGTCGCGCTGTGCCGGTTGCTGCTCCAGAAACCCGATCTGCTGCTGCTGGACGAGCCGACCAATCATCTTGATGCGGAATCGGTCGCCTGGCTGGAGCGGTTTCTCGACGATTATGCCGGCACCGTCGTGGCGGTCACCCATGACCGGTATTTCCTCGATAATGTGGCGGGCTGGATTCTGGAGCTCGATCATGGCCGGGCATTGCCGTTCGAGGGCAATTATTCCTCCTGGCTGGAACAGAAGGCTAAACGTCTTGCCCAGGAGGAGCGCGAAGAAGGCGCTCGCCAGAAGAGCCTGTCTCAGGAGCTGGACTGGGTGCGCTCTTCGCCGCGGGCCCGTCAGGCGAAAAGCAAGGCGCGTCTGGCGTCGTATGAGGAATTGCTGTCTCAGTCGCGCGACAGCACGCCGACCAGTGCGCAGATCGTCATCCCCGCCGGCGACCGGCTGGGTGACCTGGTGATCGAAGCCAAGGCGGTCAACAAGGCATTTGGTGAAAAATTATTGATCGACGACCTCAATTTCAAACTGCCGCCGGGCGGCATTGTCGGCGTGATCGGCCCCAACGGCGCCGGCAAGACGACATTGTTCCGCATGATTACCGGTTCCGAGGAGCCTGACGACGGAGAGCTTCGCATCGGTGACAGCGTGAAGCTCGGCTATGTCGACCAGTCGCGCGATTCATTGAAAGCGGAGGCCACTGTCTGGGAGGAAATTTCCGAGGGTCAGACCGAGATAGATCTGGGCAAGCGCAAGGTTCAAAGCCGCGCCTATGTAGGTTCATTTAATTTCCGGGGCGCCGATCAGCAGAAAAAGGTTGGGCAGCTGTCGGGCGGGGAGCGCAACCGGGTACATCTTGCCAAGATGCTCAAATCCGGCGCCAACGTGATCTTGCTCGATGAACCGACCAATGATCTCGACGTCGATACGTTACGCGCGCTTGAAGAGGCGCTGCTGGCTTTCGCCGGTTGCGCGGTGGTGATCAGCCATGACCGCTGGTTTCTGGACAGGGTTGCGACCCATATTCTCGCCTTTGAGGGCGACAGCCATGTCGAATGGTTCGAGGGCAATTACGACGATTACGAGGCGGATCGCAAACGCCGGCTCGGCGACGCGGCAGCCCAGCCTCACCGCATCAAGTACAGGCCGCTCAGCCGGTAGGAACGTTACCGCACGTTTGGGGGAGCGGGCATGAGCGGGCTGGAGCGATTCCACCTGAGTGGAAATTGCTCTAGTTACCGGT
>JBLHKG010000186.1:0-5302 GCA_047619835.1 Alphaproteobacteria bacterium | reverse complement strand
AGGCGGCGATCGCCGCTATTCGCGCGGGCGAGACCAAATACACGCCTGTGCCGGGCACGCTGGCGCTGCGCAAGGCGATCTCTGACAAGTTCAAGCGCGAGAACGGGCTCGACTATACGCCGGAGCAGATCACGGTCGGCTGCGGCGGCAAGCAGGTGATTTTCAATGCCTTCATGGCGACGCTCGATCCCGGCGACGAGGTCATCATTCCAACGCCTTACTGGGTATCGTACCCCGACATGGTCGCCCTGGCCGAGGGCACCCCGGTATTTATCGAGGGGCGCGAGACCAACGGTTTCAAGATCACCGCCGACCAGCTTGAGGCGGCGATCACGGACAACACCAAATGGGTGATGCTCAATTCGCCGAGCAACCCGAGCGGCGCTGCCTATACCGGTGACGAGCTCAAGGCGCTGACCGATGTTCTGGTCCGTTATCCCCAAGTGTGGGTGATGACCGACGACATGTATGAGCACATCATCTACGACGATTTTGAGTTCAATACGCCGGCACAGATTGAGCCTCGTTTGTATGAGCGGACGCTGACGCTTAACGGTCATTCCAAGGTGTTCTCGATGACCGGCTGGCGCATCGGCTATGGCGCCGGGCCGGTTGAGCTGATCAGGGCGATGAATAATATCCAGTCGCAATCGACCACCCATACCTCGTCGATCAGTCAGGCGGCGGCGGTGGCCGCCCTCAACGGGCCGATGGATTATCTACCGGGCTGGGTGGCCGCCTTCAAGGAACGGCGTGATCTGGTGGTCTCGATGCTCAACCAGGCGACCGGCATTTCATGCCAATCGCCGGACGGTGCCTTCTATGTCTATCCAAGCTGCGCCGGCGTAATCGGCAAGAAGACGCAGGATGGGCAGGTGATTGAAAACGACACTGATTTTGTGACCCGTTTGCTGGAATCCGAGGGGGTTGCGGTGGTGCAGGGGGCCGCTTTTGGACTGGAACCGCATTTCCGGATTTCCTATGCGACCTCGAATGCGGCGCTGGAAGATGCCTGCGAACGTATTCAACGTTTTTGCGCGGGGCTAACTGACTGACGCTGGATCATGCGCCAGGCGCGCGCGAACACTGAGTAGAAATATTTGACTCGTAATTAAAGGGAAATGGAGACGTCATGAGCGACGACACCAGCACAAAAACGGCGCCGGCAAAAACGACGGCTGCTAAAACCGAAACGGCCAAAACCGAAACGGCCAAAACCGAAACGGCGACTGCCAAATCGGACAGCAGTTCTGCGGCTGGTTCATCAACCAGCACGTCGACCGGCGGCGCGGATAGCAGCGCGACAAGCGCACCGGCAGAAAAAGCGACCTCGGGCAAAGCCGCGATGGGCGGCGCCGGAGAGGTTCATTACGGGTTTTTCAGCAATATCAAGACGCCGCAATATCGCAGTGGCTGGGACTCGATCTGGAGCAAGGGCAAAACAACCGAAACAGTTGAGGTAAAAAAGAAGCGCCCGCCCCGCTCGAAGGAACCTGTCACGGTCAGCCTGTCGATGGAGGACCTCCCGGACGAGCTACGCGATGCCCTGACCGAGATCGTGCGTGCCAGGCTCAAGGGCTCCCGAATCAGCTATGACCGGCGCGAAAAGGTCGGCGCGGTGCGCTGGACCATCGACTGCGAAATCCGCCGCTGAACGGTCGGCAGGCCCGATTTCCAGGGTTTTTTCGCGGTTTCATTAGGTGCGTTTGCCCCAATTCCCTCTTGCATCCGTTCGGCGAGCCTGAAAACATACTCTTCTGATAACAGAGGCTGCGGTAGGGCGGCGCTCCGTCCTTCTGCTCCGGAAGAGGGAGACAGACATGGCAGGTGCATTGGCAACGGGGGTGCGTTGTGCAGCCTTTGTTGGATCCTATCTAAGCGGCAAAACCACACTCATGGAATCGTTGCTCTACGCAACCGGCGCGATCCCGCGCAAGGGGAGCGTCAAGGACGGCAATTCGGTCGGCGATTCGGTCGCCGAAGCGCGCGAGCGACAGATGAGCACCGAGCTCTCCGTGGCGCATACCGAATTTCTGGGAGACGAGTGGGCGTTTGTCGATTGTCCGGGCTCGGTCGAGCTTGCACAGGAGAGCTACCAGGCGCTTCTGGCCTGTGATGTCGCTGTCGTGGTTTGCGAACCGGCAGCGGAAAAAGCGGTCTCGCTGACCCCGACCTTCCGCTATCTGCAGGCCCATTCGATCCCGTTTATGGTGTTCATCAACAAAATGGACCAGGCCACGCAGTCGGTGGAGTCCGTGATGGATGCTTTGCAGGGCGTGTGCAATCGCCCGTTGGTGCTGCGCCAGATTCCGATCGCCAATGGTGAAACGGCGGCGGGCTATGTCGATCTGGTTAGCGAGCGCGCCTATAAATACCAGCCCGGCAAAGCATCCGATCTTATCTCGATCCCCGCTGAGATCACCGATGATGAAGAACTCGCCCGTCAGGTGATGCTGGAATCGCTTGCCGATTTCGATGACGCGCTGATGGAACAGCTCCTCGAGGACGCAATTCCCGCGACCGAAGATGTTTATCAGCAACTTACCAGGGATTTGCGCGCCGGTCTGATCGTGCCGGTATTCGTCGGCGCCGCCGAACATGATCATGGCGTCCGCCGGCTGCTCAAGGCGTTGCGCCATGAAACGCCCAATCCCGACGAGACAGCCGAAAGACGGGGCATCGAAAAGACAGGCGAAGCGGTCGTTCAGGTGTTCAAGACAGTGCATGCGGCGCATGCCGGCAAGCTGTCGATCGCGCGCGTGTGGCGCGGCGAGATTTCAGAGGGGGAAACTCTCAATGGGCACCGGGTAGGCGGGTTGGCCCGACTAATGGGCGCCAATCAGACAAAACGCGCGAATGCGATGCTTGGCGACGTCGTCGCGCTCGGGCGAATGGATGAGGTTCATACCGGCGATGTGCTGACGCCGTCAGGCGCGCAGCCGGGGGGGCTCGCTGACTGGCCGGCAGCGCCGACCCCGGTCTATTCCTTTGGCATTGAGGCGGAAAACCGGGCCGACGAGGTGAAACTCAGCGGCGCCCTTCAGCGTCTTAGCGAAGAAGATCCGTCGATTACCTACCGGCAGGACAATGACGTACACCAGATGCTGCTGCTGGGGCAGGGCGAGATCCATTTGCGGCTCGCCATCGACCGGCTGAAGAACAAGTTCAATGTTGCCGCGGTCACTATGAAACCGAAAGTTCCCTACAAGGAAACCATTCGGAAACCGGTATCTCAGCACGCGCGGTTCAAGCGCCAGACCGGCGGGCATGGCATGTTCGCCGACGTGCATGTCGACATCAAGCCGATGTCACGGGGCGCCGGGTTTGAATTCGCCAGTTCCGTGGTCGGCGGCAGCGTGCCGAAGCAATATATCCCGGCAGTCGAAGCTGGGGCGCTGGAATTCATGGATCGGGGTCCGCTTGGCTTCCCGGTGGTCGATTTGTCGGTGACATTGACCGATGGCCAGTTCCACGCGGTCGACAGCAACGAAATGTCGTTCAAGCTGGCTGCGCGCGAGGCGATGAAAGAGGGGCTGCCTAAATGCGGATCGGTGCTGCTCGAACCCATCCTTAAAGTGTCAATCGACGTGCCGTCGGATTTCACCAACAAAGTACACGGGCTGATAAGCGGTCGGCGCGGCCAGATCCTCGGCTTTGACGCCAAGGAAGGCTGGTCCGGCTGGGATCTGGTGCTGGCGATGATGCCCCAGGCGGAAATCCACGATCTGATCATCGATCTGCGGTCTCTGACCCAGGGGGTGGCTACCTATGAGGCCAGTTTCGACCATCTGCAGGAACTTAGCGGTCGGGTCGCCGAGGATGTGGTCGAACAGCATCGGGAAGAGATGGCCGAGGCGTCCTGATCGCGGTGAACCCCTGATCGCGGTGAACCATGATCGCGGTGAACAAGGATACCAAAAAGGCCCGGAGCGGGTTCCACCGGGCCTTTTTTCGTCGCACATCGCGCGTGTTATTTCATCGCGGCGGCTTTGAGCTCTTTCTGGCTGAACACGAAGTCCTTCGCCTTGATCTTCATATGGCAGCCAAAGCAGCTGCCCGTCACTTTATCGTGATTCTTTAGGTGATAAAATAATTTACCTAAACGATTGATAAATAAATATATTTGTTCGAAGGAGTCCGTCAGATGACGGACAGTTCTATCCCCCCAGCCTGTCGGGAGCGCTGATGGGAGGTCTCGCATGTTGCGCTTGGCGGCATCGCGACCATATCCTGTTCCACAGGCGGGATATTGAAAAGGAGCGATGGGGATGCTGACACGGGTAAAACGCGGCTGGGAGATTCCTGAATCGCAGGCAACGCCGGAAAGCGTTTTCCGGGATCGGCGTAATCTGGTCAAGGCGATGGTGACCGGCCCCATCCTTGCTGCGAGCGCCATGGCCGGACTTGGGTTTCCGTTTGGCGCAGCCGAGGCGGCGACACCCGATCCTTCGGCATCGCTTTATCCCGCGACGCGTAATCTGCGGTACCGGCTCGATCGCGCCATCACGCCCGAGCAAAAAGCCACCACCTATAATAATTTCTACGAGTTCGGTTCCCACAAGCAGATCTCCAAGGCGGCGCAGGCGCTTAAAATCCGACCGTGGACTGTCACCATCGATGGGTTGGTTGAAAAGAAACTGACGATCGGCATTGACGATCTGCTCAGGAAAATGCCGCTTGAGGAACGTCTGTACCGCTTTCGCTGTGTCGAAGCCTGGTCGATGGCAGTGCCTTGGTCGGGTTTTGCAATGTCCGAGCTGATCAAACTCGCCAAACCGACTTCCGGCGCGAAATATATCGCGATGGAGACCTTCAGCGATAAATCGATGGCGCCGGGCCTCAAACAGACCTGGTATCCGTGGCCCTATATTGAGGCGCTGACCATCGAGGAAGCGCAGAACGAGCTCGCTTTCATTGGTACCGGGCTTTACGGCAAGCCGATGCCCAGACAGAACGGCGCGCCGCTCAGGCTGGTTGTGCCGTGGAAATATGGTTTCAAATCGATCAAATCGATTGTCCGCTTTACCTTTACCGACAAACGCCCCAAGAGCTTCTGGCAGAAGGTAAATGGCGAAGAGTACGGTTTCTGGGCCAACGTGAACCCGGAGGTCGATCACCCGCGCTGGACCCAGGCGAGTGAAGAAGTGCTTGGCACCGGCAAGCGGGTACCGACGTTGCTCTATAATGGCTACGCCGATCAGGTCGCCGGGCTCTATAAGGACATCAAGGGCGAGGAGCTGTTCCGCTAGAGACAGGGACGTGCGCGAGATATAATCTCTCTTAAACCGAAAAAATTGGGAGA
>JBLHKG010000185.1:0-5317 GCA_047619835.1 Alphaproteobacteria bacterium | reverse complement strand
GCCGAAGGCGGACTCGGCAACAGCTTTTTCTTCGCCACCACTCAAAAGTTCTCCTGCCATCTGCCGGATATATGGCACGGTTTCTTCGGTCATGGACTCCAGTCCATCTTCAACCGAGCCCAGCAAATTCTGTACCATTCCCAGAAGGTCGTCCCGGACATTTTTCAGTTCGGCGACATTCTTGCGCAACTCCGCAATCTCGCCTTTTTGCTCGTCAAAGCGCCCGTGGATTTGCTCCCACAGCTGTTTCAGGGCATCGCTTTCGCGCTCGCGGGCCGAATGCGCCGTCTTCAGCCGCACATCAACCAATTCGATGCGCTTCTTTAAACTTTCCAGATCAACCATTTAGATTATTCTCCTGCCTGCTAACGCCATCGTCAAATTTTCTAAGCGCACCGTAATCTGTGAGGGTTTACTATCGATTAACGCTAATTAAGCGTTACGAATCGGCGTGCGTTGACATCGTCATTCCGTTCGGCGAACGTGCGGCTCCCTTCGATTTGGAACCAGCAGAAAGACGCACCGGCGTTCTCATGGCCTTTGCCGCGCTGCTTAATCATTTCCTATTCGCGTGCGCCCTTGCTGTGTTGGCGGCGATTGCGACATATGTGATGCGTCGCGTCAGCATTCTCGATATTCCCAACCATCGATCTTCACACGAACAGCCGGTTCCAAACGGCGGCGGCGTCGCTATTGTCCTCACTGTCCTTGTTGGGTTTCTGGCGGTCTATTTGGCGGGCGACCTGGTGCCGATTGCGGAAAGCCACATGCTGGGACTGGGTGTTGCCTCGGTGGCGATCGTTTTTGTCGGCCTGCTTGACGATTTAAAGAAGCTTCAGAGCTTTCGAATCAAGCTCGTGACCCAAATTTTTGCTGCCGGTGTATTGGTGGGATTTGATATCGTAATCCGCGACGTTACCCTGCCTTTTGCGGGCAATATCGCGCTTGGCTGGTGGGCTTATCCGGTGACGCTGATCTGGGTGATCGGGCTGACCAACGCCTTTAATTTTATGGATGGACTAAACGGTCTTGCTGCTGGCACCGCAGTTATTTGTTCTGCGTTCTTCGGGTTGATCAGTTTTTTCGAAGGATCTCTGTTCATCTATATGCTGTGTTATGTCATGGCGGCGGCGAGCTTGGGTTTTTTGCCGTTTAATTTCCCCAGGGCCCGTATATTTATGGGGGATGTCGGGAGTCAATTTCTCGGGTTTATGTTTGCGGCGCTGGCGGTTATTGCGGCTGAAAATGATGTGTCCCGGACATCGATGATTGTTATGCCGCTGTTATTCTTCCATTTCATATTTGATACCGTGTTCACCTTGTTCCGGCGCCTTTGGGCTGGAGAGGAGGTTACGCAGGCTCATCGTTCTCATCTCTACCAGTTGCTCAACCGCATCGGTTGGTCGCACGTGCGGGTCAGCGCGCTCCAGTACGGGTTTGCCGTCCTTCAGGGATTGGGCGTGCTTGCTATCCTGTTAGATAAGTCGGTTGAGCCGTCGTTAATCATCGTGCCATTTTTAGCAGTTCAATTGCTTTACATGGTGATTGTCATGCGGGCCGCCAGACGCTGCGGGCTGGTTTGAAACAACTGATTCAGACGGCCATGCTTTTGCCATCCCTGTCGCTGTGACAGTCGTGGGGACCATCAAGATGACAGGGAAGCTTCGCAGCTGAACCGCTGGCGTTTAGCCCTTATGACGTGACAGCTGATCTTCGCGTCAGGCACGTTGCTTTGGTGTAAGAGTCTCTGCCCATTCCTGTGGAATTGCGCCGCTTTCCAGCCCGCGGCTGAGATAGTAACGCCATAATTTCACAGCGTGATTCTGGCGTTTGAAATTGGCGCCGAATTCGCGTGTTTCGTCTGGGCTGAGCGGCATCACCTTGCCGAGTCTGGCCGCGTCGTAAAGCGACTGCGCATTTTCCTCGAAATGGACGGCATCCACCATCAGCGACGGAATATCCTCTGAAACAAGAACTGCGCCATGAGCACGTAACAGCACCGCATTATGCGGCCCCATCGTTTCGGCCATTGCCTTACCGCGCTCCGGTGTGTCGATGTGCCATGATTCCGGATGGGTAGGAATGCCGCTTGCCCACCGATAGGCGTGGTTCTTCATCGGGATAAGTTCGATCCCCTCGACCATGGTGAAGAGGGTCGCTATTTCGGGGTGATAATGCAGGACCGCGTTAACCTCGGGCCGCGCACGCAGAACTTCCGAATGAATTTCCACCTCATTCACCGGCCGGGCATCGCTCGGGCCATCCAGAACATTCCCATCGAGGTCGACGATATAAAGCTCCTCGGGCACCAGGTCGGAGCGGCTGGCGTCAAACGACTGTATCAACAGTGAGTCACCGTCGGGCAGGCGAACACTCACATGACCGCTATAGCCCAAAATGCCTTCCGCATTGAGAAGCCGCGTACAGGCTGCCACTTCGATCTTAAGATTCTCGACCGTTGAATTGGAAATTCCGTCCATCCTCGTCTTCTCCTGATTTCTCTATATTTTAGCTGATAATACAACAGTACGGCTGCCTGTCCCCGCCGACCCTTGCCCGAAGGCCAAAAAGGGGTGAAAAGAGTGTCCCGGACGTCCAATCCGGAGTCAAGCATCGTAGGCCCGGCGTCTGTCCGCCAGTGAACATGAGAGGAATTCGTCGCAATGGCTGCGGATGCGCCCGAATCCATACCCTGGAAGACTCAGGCTGCTATTTATGGTGCAGGGTTCTCAAATTTTTCGATGGTGGGTATTTCCGGGCTGATCGTCGCACTTCTTATGGTGCAGATCACGGATCAGGCTTCGGTGATCGGCTTGGTGATCGGCGCCCGGCATGGTCTCACTTTTGTGCTATCGATCCATGGCGGCGTCTTGATGGATCGCCTGGGCACAAGGCGTGTGATGATCGTCTTTTCCTGCGTGTCGGTCGTGGCCCCTCTTTTATTTCCGGTTTCGGCCTGGATTCCAGCGCTGATCGTTCTGCAGATGTTTGCCGGCGTGTCGGATGCAATGGTCTGGATGGGCGCCCAGGCATTGAGCGGCCGGGTTATGAAGGGTAATCCCGTCTATGTCGGACGGATGACCTTTGTGGTGCGGATTGGCAGCTTTATCGGGCCGGTCGCTTTTGGTTTTATATGGGACTTTGGCGGGATCTGGCCCGCGTTCATTGCCATGAGTCTGTGGTCGTTGATCGGGTTCATCTGCACAATCATGATTCCACCCAATCCGACCGAAACGGATCAGCCCGGGCGCACGGCAGTTCGACCGCGCGATCTGGTTCCCCGTCTCTCGGACTACGTCTCCGCTTTCAAGCTTATGGCAGTTCCGGCGATCACGCTGGTTTTGCTGGCTGCCATCGCTCGGATAGGGGGAACTGGTATTCAGAGCTCGTTTTATGTCGTCTATCTCGAAGGCATTAATTTTAGTGCGTCAACTATTGGGCTTTTGCTCGGTGCATCGGGGCTGCTGGCGAGCCTTGGTGCGCTTGGCGCCGGAACACTGGCACGGGTCATCCACCCGCACTGGCTGATCGTGGCGATGGTAGCTTTGTCCGTCGTCACCATTGCTGTGACTCCTTTGCTGGGTGGTGTTTTTGCGCTTCTGGCAGCCGTAATTTGTTTGCGGGGCCTGTGTCTCGGCGTATCGCAACCCATGGAGATTTCGGTTCTTGGCCGGGCGCTGGGGGCCGGTTCGCAGGGTAAGGGGGTCGGATTGCGCACGACGGTCAATCGCTTCGCCAGCCTCACCGTGCCTGTAGTGATGGGGGTTGCGGTCGATCTTGTGGGCATCGAAGGCAGCTTCCTCGTGATGGGCGGCTTGCTGTTCACTATCATCGTTGGTTCCGCAATCTTCGTCATGAAGCGATCCGAACTGGGTCGGTCGGCGGAGAAATAAATATGGCCGAAAGCCCGGTCGACGGGATTCCAGTTCGAACTCAATTGGCGATCTATGGCTCCGGCACCTTTTCCAACAGCATGGGAAATCTCGCCGGCGTTCTTGTTCCGCTGTGGGTTGTAACGTTCGGTGTCTCGGGGCTTCTGGTGGGGCTGG
The DNA here is from genome assembly GCA_047619835.1 of Alphaproteobacteria bacterium. Lineage (GTDB taxonomy): Bacteria > Pseudomonadota > Alphaproteobacteria > MPNO01 > UBA2964 > JAYOEY01. The sequence continues at coordinate 1,268 of JBLHKG010000185.1, read as the reverse complement.
TTTTCGGCGCGCGCCATATTTTGCCGCTGGTTCTGTCAATTCATGGTGGAGCGCTGATGGACCGGTTGGGGACGCGGCGGGTCATGCTGGTGTTTGCGGTGATCAATGCGTCGGTGCCGCTTTTGTTTCCGCTGTTGCCCAACGTCTGGATGGCAATTGGCCTCCAGGCGATTGCCGGGCTTGCAACTTCGATGGGATGGATCGGGGCTCAGACCCTGATCGGTCAGGTCATGAAAGGCGATACTACCCATGCTGGGCGGCTGACGCTCAGCCTGAGATTCGGGCATCTGGTTGGGCCGCCGCTGATTGGCATGGCCTGGGACCTGGCCGGGCCGTGGGGTGCCTTCGGCGTTATGAGTTTGTGGGGATGGCTTGGATTTTTCGCCGCATTGATGCTGCCAAAACTGGATACGCTGGATGGTGAACCGCGTCCCCGCGTGACTGTTCGTGACCTGCTGCCGCGCTGGTCCGACTATGTTGCGGCATTCCGAATGCTGGCAGTCTCTGCGATTCTGTTTGTGGCGATGATCACGATGCTCCGGAATGCCGGCAATACCATCCAGCATTCTTTCTATGTCGTTTATCTGAACGATGTGATTGGTCTTTCCGGTACTGCGATTGGCTTTTTGACATCCTTTGCAGCGGTGATCGGCGGAGCAGGGGCGCTTTCAGTTGGTGCGCTGGCGCGTCGATTTACACCACACTGGCTGCTGCTGGTAACAGTCATTGGCGCCGTTGCACTGATCGCCGTCACGCCATTGTTAGGTAGCTTTGTCCTGCTGGCTGTCGCGATGGGCTTGCGTGGCGCCTCGCTCGGTATTAGCCAGCCCTTGATGATGTCAATTCTGTCGCGTGCTGCTGATAAAAATTCCCAAGGAACAAGTGTTGGTTTGCGCAATACTGCAAATCGGTTAACCGGTGTAGTGGTGCCGATCAGCATGGGCGCCCTGGTCGATTTCGTGGGTATCGAGAACGGATTTTATCTGATGGGCGGGCTGATCATTACATTGCTATTTTTCACTGGCTGGTGGGCACGCGGTCATCCTGAAATCGCGGCGGCGTCATGATTGACGGCGAAGGAACGGAGGTTTCGCGCCGTGTGCAGGCCGGCGTTTATGGCGCCGCTTTGTTCAGCAATACCACCCCGAATATGGCCTGGATGGCGGTTCCGCTGTTTGTGGCGTCACTTGATCTGTCGCCCCTGATGATCGGCGTCGCACTTGGGTGCCGCCATGTCGGCCCGGTACTACTGGCCATCCATGGCGGTG
>JBLHKG010000184.1:0-5321 GCA_047619835.1 Alphaproteobacteria bacterium | reverse complement strand
CTGGCCACGCTCTGGCTTGGCGGCAATAATCTATTGTCGGTGCGTGGCGTCGCCTTCGAATCGGAAAAACTCGGTGCTTTGACCCATATGGCAAAAAAGATCACCGCAGCGATCAACGAACTGCAGAAAGAACGCGGCCTGTCAGCCGGGTTTATCAACAGCAGGGGTCGGGCCTTTGCCGGGGAGATGACCAAACAGAGAGCCTCGACAGGGCCGGCGCTCAAAATCCTGTCGGAAAGCTGGACGCAAATAGACGCAAAAACTTATGACACGGAATTAGCCACACAGATTTCGGATATCAGTAATGCGCTAGCGAAGCTGAGCGAGGTACACACCAAAATCAGCGGCCATAAAATGCCCCTGCCGCAAATGCTCAAGTTTTACACGGCGACGATTGGCAATCTGCTTTCGATCGTGGAATCGATTTCGAGGTTCAGTCAGAATGCCGCTGCCAGCAAGTCCATCGCTGCATACACGGCCCTGCTTCGAGCAAAGGAGCACACCGGCCTCGAGCGCGCGGTAGGAGCTGCAGGGTTTAGTCGGACGGATTTTTCATCAATACTCTATAAGAATTTCATCGGACAGATCGCCGCACAGGAAAGTTATCTCGGTGTCTTCCGCCAACGCGCGTCGGCGGATCAGATCGCTTTCTACGACCGCACGATGACCGGCTCGTCGATCAACGACGTCAAACGCATGCGCAAAATCATCGACGCAAGCATGAACACCGGTGATACGCAGGGGGTCACCGGTGAAAAGTGGTTTGCCGCTATCACCAAAAAAATTGGTTTGATCAACAAGGTGGAAGACCGCATCGTACACGATCTGGTCATTCAAACAGACCAGCTCAATGCAACCGCGACCAGTTCCCTGTGGCGTGAAGTTGGCATCATCGGCGGACTGCTTTTCGCAATCATTCTATTCGCCTTCTTCGTGATCCGCGGCATTGTCGGTCCAATGGGCAGTTTGACCGAAGCGACAAGGCGATTGGCGGACGGCGACATCACGTCGGAAATCGACCTGCCCGAAACCAGCGATGAGATCGGTACGCTGGTGAGGGCTACCAAAGGGTTCCGCCTCAATCTGATAGAAACCGAACGGCTTCGGGCTGAACAGCAGGAGGCGGAAAAGCAGTCGGCCGAAAGAGCGGCCCTCCGCGAGAAAGATCGCCACGCGGGAGAAATCAAGACCGAGGAAGACCGGCGCAGTTCGGAGGCGAAGGCAGAGGAAGACCGCAAGCAGGCCATGCTCGCCATGGCCGACGATTTCGAGAGCAATGTCATGAGTGTAATCGAGGCGGTTTCCTCGGCGACGACCGAGATGCGGGCATCTGCGGAATCGATGACGAAAACCGCGGAACATACCAGCCAGCAATCGTCCGCCGTCGCGGCGGCCTCGGAAGAAGCCTCCACCAATATGCAGACCGTCGCGTCCGCCGCCGAGGAATTGTCGGCCTCTGTTGGCGAGATAGGCCGCCAGGTATCCGAATCTAACCGAATTGCAGTGGCCGCCGTGGCGGAAGTCAGCGATACCAATCAGAAAGTCCAGGGACTTGCCGAGGCGGCCCAGAAGATTGGCGAGGTGGTAAATCTGATCAACGACATTGCCAGCCAGACCAATCTGCTCGCCCTCAATGCCACGATCGAGGCAGCCCGCGCAGGCGAAGCCGGCAAGGGGTTCGCCGTCGTGGCCTCCGAGGTCAAATCGCTTGCCACCCAGACCGCCAAGGCGACCGACGAAATTGGCGGTCAGATAGCCGGAATCCAGCAGGCAACCGGCGAGGCGGTGACCGCCATCGAAGGCATTTCAGGCGTGATCGGCCAGATCAGCGAGATTTCTACGGCGGTGGCGACAGCTGTGGAAGAACAGGGCTCGGCGACGCGCGAGATCGCCGGCAATGTTCAGCAGGCCGCCTCAGGTACACAGGCAGTCAGTGGCAGTATCGTCCAGGTTAATCAGGCCGCAGAGGAGACCGGCCAGTCAGCCGGCCAGGTGCTGAACGCCGCAGAGGAGCTGTCGAGACAAAGTGACACTTTGCGGCGGCAGGTTGAGAGTTTCCTTCAGACCGTGCGCGCCGCGTAAGCGACAATCAGCTCAAATCCAGAAACCCCGCTTCGGCCAGTTCGGTCGGGGCGGGGTCTTTCTATTCCGAGATCACAGGTGGCATCACAGGCGGCATCACAGGCGCCAGCCGGCCGCCGATCCGCACCGGTTCGATTGACCGGGCCAGCCCGGTCTCGTCATCGGTTTCCACCAATACCGCGCACAGCGTCGCCTCGCCGCCCGCCGCTTCGAGACGGGGTCCCGGCAGCTTGGTACGAAACCGCTGGAGCGAGCCTTCCTTCTTCATACCGATGACCGAATCGTAATCGCCGCACATGCCGATGTCTGACATATAGCCGGTCCCACCCTCTAAAATCTGGTGATCTGCCGTCGGCACATGGCTGTGGGTGCCGACCACCGCCGACACGCGACCATCCAGCATGTGACCGAACGCCATTTTTTCGCTGGTCGCTTCGGCGTGAAAATCAACGATGATGGCGGCAAGATCGCCCTCTTTCGGTCCCATCTTGCGGTTCAGCATGGCGCGGGTAGCGCCGGCGAATGGGTCGTCGAGCGGCGGCATGAAGAGGAGCCCCATAAAATGCAGCACCGCCACCCTTCGTCCATCCTGCGCTGCATAGACACCAATGCCGGAGCCGGGCGTGCCTTCCGGATAGTTATGCGGTCGTAGCAGACGCTTTTCCTTGTCGAAATGCGGCACAATGTCTTTCTGGTCCCAGGCGTGGTTGCCGGTGGTCACGACATCGGCGCCCGCTTCCATGAACTGGTCACAGATCTTGGCGGTGATGCCAAAACCACCTGCCGCGTTCTCGCCATTGACGACAATGAAATCGAGATCGAGCGTCCGCCGGAGGCCCGATAGCGCGTCGCAAACCGCCCGCCGCCCCGACCGGCCGACGACATCGCCGCAAATCAGTATCCGCATCGACTTACCCTTTTCTTTAGAACCGTGTGACCGATTGCTCGGTCATTGCTTGAACCGTGTGACCGATTGCTCGGTCATTGCTTGAACCGTGTGACCGATTGTTCCGTCACCAACCAGTCAAGCGGCTGATCGTACCCGTCAACCGGCAGCGCCGCCACGCGCTGTGCCTCGAACGCCATGCCAATTGCGGCGACGGGTCCACGGCCGCGGAGTTCCGCGAGAGTCCGGTCGTAATAGCCCGCGCCATAACCAAGCCGGTTTCCGGCAACATCGACGGCCAGCAGCGGCACGAGCAGAACCCGGGGATCGAGTTCACGAGCAGACGAAGACGGTTCCGCCAGCCCGAAGCCCGTGCTGACCAGCGCGTCGCCCGGTCGCCAGCGCCGGAAGACCAGCGGCGACGCCTTCGCTGCCACCACCGGAAGCGCACAAATTATGCCTTCATCATGCAAATCGGCGAGCAGCTTGCTGACGTCGAGCTCATCGCGCAGCGGCCAGTAGGCGGAAACAATATCGCCCGGGTTGAGAATGAGCCCCTGCGTCCGCGCCCGCTGGAATGTTTTGCAGATCTCTGTCGCGGCGTCGCGCCCCGCGCCGCGATGCGCTTCGCGCCGGACACGCGCCTGCGTTTCGCGCAGCTGACGCTTGGCGTCTTCTACACGCGTAGGGGAAGGAAATGCTTCGGTCACTTCAATTTTTTCGGATATTTGAGGATATTTGAATTGAGGAAAAATCAGGTGAGCGGAGCCGCACGGCCGTCCGTCGGTGCATCCTCTAAAGGCCTGCTGATGCAGGTGGGCGCCATATACCGAGACCAGGATCCCGGCAGGGACAGCTCCCTAGAGGTAGTTATTGGCCCCAGGGATGTGGTGTCTCGCGCACCGCGCAGCAACCGCTCGACGACGAGTATAGCACCTAATTGTAAAATTGGCGTCTGCTGAAACGGTGCTAGGCAGGTTTAAGCCGTGTTGCCACCCGCTCTATCCGGTCGGTCAGCGCTTCGATCGCCTGGACGCGGCGCGCCTCTGCCTCATCATCGCTCTCTGCCGTATCGGGCTGGGCGGTCGTATCGATCTGGGCAAAGGTCTCGGACAGCTCGTCGGCAATCAACAGGCTGGCCATCACCAGCAGCCGGTCTTCGCCAACCTGGCCGACCGACGCCACCAACTCCTGTACCCGTTTATCGACGAAATCGGCGAGACGCGTCAGATGTTCTTCCTGTCCGTCATCGCAGGAAATCCGGTAGGGCCGGTTGTTGATACGTATTTCAACTTGTGCCATCGCCTGCGTCCTGCCCTCCATCCAATTCCAGAACCGTCCGGAGACGACCAATGGCGGACTCAAGACGTTGCGAGATTTCCGAATTTCGCGCATCGAGCGTCTCGCACCGCTGACGCAGCGCGGTCAGTTCGCCCTCGACCCTGGCAGCAGAGCTCGATCCGGTGACGCGTGTTGCCGCTTCCTCAAGGCGTTCAAGCGCCTCGCTGAGTTTCCGTTCCGCGTCTTCAATCTGTCCCATGACGGCGAACATAGGATGCGCCTGAGCAAAGCGTCAATAAAAGACACGAACCGTGGTCCCGCAACCGCTCACATGGCACACTCCCATTCATGGCCGGCAGAAAATTATCGAACACCAAAACCCGCACCAAAACCCGCACCAAATCCGGGCGGGCAGTCTGCGTCCGCGGCATCGATGACGCGCGCATCGCGTGCGAGGCCGCCCGGGCCACCGGCGCCGCCCTCGTTTTATGGAGCCTGCCATTTGGCGCGTCCCAGATGGGGCCGCTGTGGTTTCAACGGATGGTCGCGCTGATCGGCGAGGAATTTCCGGACATATCTGTAGAGGCGGTACTCGATTGCGGCGACGCGCCGGGCCATGCCCTTGCCGCGCTGCGTCAGGGCGTTGCTTTGATCGCGCTGACGGCGCGGCCGACAGTACGTCGCAAGATAGAGGTAATCGCGGCGCAATGCGGCGCGCGTCTGGTCAGGCGACCGTCGCGAATTCTCAATCCCGGTTCAGCCGCAATTGACGGTGCAGCGCTCCAGCGATGGCTCCACGACCGATTACACTGATATTTTTGCCCACCGGCGGCGATTCCAGTATAAATGACATCAATTCGCGTTAGCGATCGGCGCCAACAGCAAGGAACCGGGCCGCAGAGGTCCCAGAGGACGATCAAGATGAAAGTTACACAGCGGGTCAAAAAAATTCTGTCGGCATACGAATCCGACAGTCCGGGCACCAAAACCAACCTCTGCCGCATCCTGATGCATGGGCGGCTTGGCGGCACCGGCAAGCTGCTGATCCTGCCGGTTGACCAGGGATTCGAGC
>JBLHKG010000183.1:0-5330 GCA_047619835.1 Alphaproteobacteria bacterium | reverse complement strand
GGGCCGGAAGACCGTGAACTGCCGCTGGAGATCCGGAACTGGGCCCGCGCACAGCAGATGGTCCTCGGTATCGTTCATGCCGATCCGCGGGTGCCGGGGATCGAACGTACCCTGTCGCATATTCAGGACCAGACCGGCGCCTTTCTGGTCGGCGGGCTGACGGCATCGCGCGGCGCCGTGCAGGAACAGATCGCCGGCGAGGTCACCGAGGGTGGCGTTTCCGGCATTTTGCTGGGCAGTGATTTCGGCGCCACTGTCGGGCTGACCCAGGGATGTTCGCCGATTGGCCCGGTCCATGATGTCACGCGAGGGCGCGACAATATCATTCTGTCGCTGGATAACCGCCCCGCCTTTGAGGTGTTCCGCGAGGATATCGGCGAGCTGCTGGCGCGCGATCTCAAACGCATCGAAGGTTATGTCCACGCGGCGATCCCGATCAAGGGAAAGGATACCGGCGATTATCTGGTGCGCAATCTGATGGGCATCTATCCCGAAAAGGGATGGGTGGCGATTGGCGAGCGCGTCGGCGTCGGGGACCGGGTGATGTTCGTGCGGCGCGACGGGCAGAGCGCAATGGCCGATCTCAAGCGCATGGTCGCCGACGTCAAGCGCCGTGCCGGCGGGATGCCCAGGGCAGCTTTCTATTTTTCCTGCGTGGCGCGTGGTCCCAACCTGTTTGGCGAAGGTTCGGTCGAATTAAAGACCATCGCCGATATCCTTGGGGCGGACGTGCCGCTGATCGGATTTTTTGCCAATGGCGAGATCTCCGGCGACCGGCTCTACGGCTATACCGGCGTGCTTGCGCTGATCCTGTGATCCGTCTTTTCGCTGCCATCGTCCCGCCGGGCGAAATGCGCGCCCGCCTTTCCAGCCTGTGCGGCGGGGTGCCCGGCGCACGCTGGGTCGAGCCCGACAATCTTCATCTGACGCTGCGTTTTATCGGCGAAATCGAGGAACCGCTGATTGAAGATATTGTCTTCGCACTGCGCGCCATTCGTATGGAGGCATTCCCGCTAACACTTTCCAGCGTTGGTCATTTCGAGAGAAGCGGGCGGGTGCGGCAGATCTGGGCAGGCATAATGCCGTCGCCGCAATTGATGGATTTGCAGCGACGTGTCGATAGCGCGATCTCCCACGCCGGGATCAGATCCGAAAGCAGGCGCTTTACGCCACACGTGACCCTGGCCCGTCTCAAAGACGTCAAGCCTGATGCGGTCGGCGCGTGGCTTCAGGCCAACGGCCCGTTTTGCGGCTTTCCGTTCACGGTCACAGGCTTCACGCTGTTTGCCAGCTATCTCGGCGGCGGCGGGCCGGTCTATCGGCCGATCGAGGATTTCGCGCTGGCGGACCCGGTCTGATCGTCCAGCCAGGACGGGATCGGCAAATCCCTGGAACGCAGGAATTCGGGATTAAACAGCTTGGACTGATAGCGTTGCCCGCCATCGCACAGGATGGTGACGATGGTGTGTCCCGGGCCCAGCTCTCGCGCCATCCTGATCGCCGCCGCGACATTGATGCCGCTGGAGCCGCCGAGGCAAAGCCCTTCTTCGCGCAGTAAATCGAACAGGATCGGCAGCGCTTCGCTGTCTGGAATACGATACGCGTCATCGACCTTTGCCGCCCCGACATTGGCAGTCACCCGCCCCTGACCAATTCCCTCGGTGATCGATGAGCCTTCGGAGGCCAGCTCGCCGGTCTTGAAATAGCTGTACATTGCCGCGCCCTCTGGATCGGCGGCGGCGATGGCGATATCCGGGGCGCGGTCCTTGAGGGCGATGCTGATCCCCGCCAGCGTGCCGCCGGTGCCGATGGCGCAGGTAAACCCGTCAATCCGCCCGCCCGTCTGTTGCCAGATTTCCGGGCCCGTGCCTTCCACATGCGCTCGGCAATTGGCGAGATTATCCCACTGATTGGCCCATAGGGCGCCGTTGGGCTCAGACACGGCCAGCTCCTTCGCGACGCGTTCCGAGACATGGACGTAATTGTCCGGGTCGCGATACGGCCTGGCGGGCACCAGCCTCAACTCCGCCCCGGCGAGCTGCAGCATGTCCTTTTTTTCCTGGCTCTGCGTATCCGGCATGACGATGACGGTCCGGTAGCCTCTTGCATTGCCGACCAGGGCCAGCCCGATACCGGTATTGCCGGCGGTGCCTTCGACAACCACGCCGCCCGGTTTGAGCGCGCCGCGTTCTTCCGCGTCGCGAATGATAAACAGTGCCGCCCGGTCCTTGACCGATCCGCCGGGATTGAGAAATTCGGCCTTGCCGAGAATCGTGCAGCCGGTCTCCTCCGATGCGCGGCGGAGCTTGATCAGCGGTGTATCGCCAACGGTCCCGGAAAAGCCGTCACGGATGTCTTGAGCGATCTTATTGTCAGTCATATGGCCGTTCTTCCTGGCTCGATCAGGCCTGATTTGGACAGTCTTTTTCGCTATTTGTTTCAGTGTCCGCCGGTGGATTTTCTTCCGGCGGGTTATCTTCCAGCATTTCGATCCGTGCGCGGAGCGCCGCGATCTCGGCATCGAGCGCCCCGACAATTTTTGCCGTCGGATCGTCGAGTTCCACTGACGGTGTGCCATAGGCGTGGAAGGCGGGACGGCCTTCGAGCTGACGTGGCAGGACCGGTTGGGCGGGGATGCCGACTACGGTGACCCCGGCGGGGACATTTCTGAGCACTACCGCATTTGCGCCGACGCGGGCTTCATCGCCGATGGTGACGGGGCCGAGAATCTGAGCACCTGATCCGACGACGACTCCATTGCCGATGGTTGGGTGGCGCTTGCCCGGGTCGAGCGAGGTGCCGCCCAGCGTAACCCCGTGATAGAGCGTGACATCGTCACCGATTTCGGCAGTTTCGCCGATCACGCAGCCGGCGCCGTGATCGATAAAGAACCGCCTGCCGATGGTCGCGCCGGGGTGAATTTCGATCGTCGTCAGGAAGCGGCCGATATGTGAGATACACCGTCCCAGCACGACCCAATCCCGCCGCCAGAAGAAGCTGGCGAGGCGGTGAAACTGCACGGCATGAAAACCCGGATAGCAAAGGACGATTTCCAGCCTGGACCGTGCGGCGGGGTCGCGTTCGGCGATCGCCGCGATATCTTCCCGGTTGCGTTCGAAAAATCCTGTCACGGACCGATCTCCCTGTTACGCCGCCGCTCCTGTCGTGTCTTTAGTAGGACCAGGAGCCCGCGACCTCAGAATTGAGATAGTGTGCCTGACCGGGTTCGGCAATCTTTACCGTTGGGGTGTCTTCGGCAGGCTGATAGCGGATGGAGAGCTCTGCGAAGGCCTGGCGCCAACCGTCGGTCGATCGGCCATCCATAATTTCAAGAGCATCTATACCGCAGCGGCGCATGAACAGTGCCTGATCGCGCAGCACATTGCCAACCGCGCGGATTTCACCCGTGTAATTGTAGCGTGACCGCAGCAGCCGGGCATATGAGTAGCCGCGCCCGTCAGTGAATTTGGGAAAATCGAGGCAGATCACGCCAAACCGATGAATGTCGTCGGCGATCAGAGCCGGCGATTCATCGCTTCCCAGCACGATTCCGATCTCGCCGCCTATCTCGCCGTTGAGCGCCAGAAGCGTGTCGCGGTCGCGTTTCCAGCGGGTCAAGCTGATGATTGGCTGTGTCACGCCAGTGTTTCCCGGGGCGATTTCCGCGTCGTCGTCGATCCGTGTCCATGAATCGGCGACGATCCCGTCTTGCTTAAGCAGTACCATAAAGAGCCTCCTTGAAGGGGCGGGGACCGATGCGTCCCCATGTTTCGCCAAATCGCTCGCCGTCCTGTCGGTTGGCGAGATAGGTATCGAGAACCGTTTCGACCGCCCCCGTGATCGCTTCGTAGGAAAAGGACGGGCCGATCACCTGGCCGATTGCGGCGTTGTCTTCGGGATTGCCGCCGAGGGTGATCTGATAGAATTCCTTGCCCTTACGATCGACGCCCAGAAGGCCGATCTCGGCGGCATGGTGATGACCGCAGGCATTGATGCAGCCCGAGATGTTGAGGCGCAGCGGGCCGATTTCCTCCAGCCTGCCGCTGTTGGTCAAGGCCGTACTGATCCGCTGAGCGACCGGGATCGAGCGGGCATTGGCGAGGTTGCAATAATCCAGACCAGGGCAGGCGATAATGTCGCTGGCGAGTTCCACATTGGCGGTCGCGAGCCCGGCGGCATCGAGCTCCTGCCACACGGCAAGGAGATCGGCCTGACGGACATGCGGCAGCACCACGTTTTGCTTATAGGTGATACGCAGCTCATCAAAGCTGTAGCGCATGGCGAGCTCGGCCATGATGTCCATCTGGTCGGCGGTCGCGTCGCCCGGAATGCCGCCTGACGGTTTGAGCGAGATATCCGCAATCGCGTAGCCCGGCTGCTTGTGGGGCTTCACATTGATCCGGCACCATGTATCGAACTCACGGTCGGTACGGCGCGCAGCCAGGTAATCCGCATCGTCTTCCGACAGAAGCTCATAGGCCGGCGGTGCAAAATAAGCGCGAATGCGGGCGATCTCGTCATCCGGCAGGGCAAGCGCCCCGCCCTTAATCTCGTCGAATTCGCGCTCTACCAACTCGGAGAATTTCTCGATGCCGGTACTCTGCACCAGTATCTTGATTCGCGCTTTATAGATGTTGTCGCGCCGGCCAAGCATGTTGTAGACCCGCAGGATCGCTTCCAGATAGGTCAGCAAATCGCGCTTTGGCAGGAACGCGCGAAGGGTTTGTGCGATGACCGGCGTCCGCCCCTGACCGCCGCCGACCACTACCTCGAAGCCGCGCTCACCGGCGCTGTTCTGGCGCATCTGAAGCCCGATATCGTGAAACCGGATGGCGGCGCGGTCATGCGGCGCTCCGGTCACCGCGATCTTGAATTTGCGCGGCAGGAACGAGAATTCGGGATGAAAGGTCGACCACTGGCGGATCAGTTCCGCATAGATTCGCGGATCCTCAAGCTCGTCGTTTGCGGCGCCGGCATAGGGGTCGGCAGTGGTGTTGCGGATCACGTTGCCGCTGGTCTGGATAGCGTGCATCTCGACCGATGCCAGCTCGGTGAGCAAGTCCGGGACATCCGACAGTTTGGGCCAGTTATACTGGATGTTCTGCCGGGTGGTGAAATGGCCATAGCCCCGGTCGAAACGCCGCGCGATATCGGCCAGCTTGTGCATCTGGCGACCGGACAGCGTGCCGTAGGGAATGGCGACCCGCAGCATATAGGCATGAAGCTGAAGATAGAGCCCGTTCATCAGCCGCAGCGGCCGAAACTCTTCCTCCGATAACTCACCCGACAGCCGCCGCGCGACCTGGCCGCGGAACTGATCGACCCGTTCC
>JBLHKG010000182.1:0-5339 GCA_047619835.1 Alphaproteobacteria bacterium | reverse complement strand
TCGACATCGCTGGTAACCCGAACGTCGTAACCAAGCCCTTCCCCGACCTGACCGACAAATTCGGCGATATCCGGCTCATCGTCGATAACCAACATACGACGCTCAGGCACGAAGACAGCTCCCCATTTTAAATTAATTCAGGCCAGCAGGCCTTAGCTTATTCCCCCGCCAGAAGGGGCTCAGATTTATTCAAAACCTTCTGGATAATATCGGCCAAATTTTCCTTTGTATATGGCTTCGGCAGGACGACCGCTCCCTCTAGCATGGGCATGCCGTTGGGGGAGGTCAGATCCCAGTTTCCCGACGTCAAAATCACCTTAAGATCGGGGCGAATTTTCAACCCCTCCCTGGCGATTGCCCGTCCGTCCATTTCGCCCGGCAGGATGACATCGCTAAAAAGCAGATCCAACAGATGCGGACCGCGTAAAACAGAAAGGGCTTCATCGCAATCGGCTGCCTCGATTACGCGGTAATTCAAGTCCTCCAGCACCGCCCGCGCATAATTCCGCACATCTGGATCGTCCTCGACCAGCAGCACCATTTCCTGCCGACCGATAGTCTCAACGGCCACCAACGGAGCCGCTACACTTGCTTTCTCACTGCTCTGCGGAAGGTAAATCGACACGCATGTGCCCTCACCAGGCTCACTGTCGATGGTTACCCCGCCCCCCGATTGTTCGGCAAAGCCATATACGCTCGGCAGTCCCAACCCACTGCCCTTACCCACCGCCTTGGTCGTAAAGAATGGCTCAAGCGCACGGGCCGCAACTTCACTATCCATTCCCGTGCCGTTATCACGAACCGATACCATGACATAATTGCCGGGAGTTAGGAGCTGGCCCTGATCGCTTGAACGATTTATCACCTCAAAATTGCCAGTGGTAATCGTAATTTTGCCTCCATCGGGCATCGCATCGCGGGCATTGGCGGTCAGGTTAATCAGGGCGCTCTCTATTTGCGCGGGATCGGCCAATGCACATTTCAATCCCTCATCAAGCGCGCATTCGATTTCAAGGCCCTGTCCGGCCGTCTGTTCGATCAAGGGAATCACGTCTTTTACCAGCGAGTTGAGATCAAGCGACAGCGGTTCAAGTGGCTGACTTCGTGCAAAGGCCAGTAACCGACCGGTAACATCACCGCCGCGACGCGCGGCGCGTTCCGCCGCCCCGGTCAATTTTAGCAGAGCCGGATCGTCCAGCCGCCGCCCCAGTAGCTGGAGATTTCCAAGAATGATGGTAAGAAGATTGTTAAAATCGTGCGCAACGCCCCCCGTCATCTGCCCCAGCGCATCCAACCTCTGGGCCCGCCACCGCTCTTCCTCGACGCGCTTTTCTTCCGTGATATCCAGGGCGATTCCCAGCACACACACTTCACCATCCTGCATCGTGTAGGGCATCTTGACGAGACGCATACAGCGTTCCTCACCACTGAGCATAGATAGCCGCCATTCCGGAAAAACCTTTGCCTGACCACTCTCAATAATGTCCCGATCGGTCTCTTTGATGAGCGCGTTCATTTCCGGATAGGGATAAATATCCTCTTGCCGTTTTCCGGTCAGCCCCTCTCCGGTCAAGCCATAGACCGAACCCATCGCCTCATTGGCGAGCAGATAACGTCCCTCAATATTTTTTACGTAAATCCAGAGCGGCGCGTTATCGATGATCTGCCGGAGCTGCTGTTCACTGCGTCTGAGCTGCGTCTCGGCTCGCTTGCGCTCGAAGACACGGCCCACTTGCATACCGATCTGGTTCATGGCATCCACGATTTCCTCATCGCGCTGCACCGTTTCATCCGAGAAGAATTCGATCACCCCGACGACGTCGTTTCCCGCCATCACAGGCGCGCCAAATCCTGATTTTAAACCAACGTCTCTGATGGCCTGTCCGCGGGATTCATTGTCGACGTCTCTTCTGGGAATTTTTTCACGCCACACAACGGCTTTTTTCTCCAACACTTCACCCGGCAGGTGAATGCCCCGATGAAACCGAACGAGCTTGCTCGCCTGAACTAATGGCGCATATTTTCTGGAATCTGCCAGATGCCATATTGGCAGGTATTCCAGCTCCTCGTCTTCGCCCTCCTTTATCAGATAACCGTGGCCGACAGGCCATCCGGTGAAGGCGCAGACGCGATCAAGACAGAACCGCAAAACGTCCACATATTCCGTCGCCTGGTTGGCGGCGAGCGCAATTTCCCGGACAAGATCAAGAAGTTTCGTCTTCCGGGCCAACTCCTCGTCCGCAAGTTTGCGGTCAGTAATGTCCTGAACCGCCACGATCGAAAACTGCTCCCCGTCTTCGTCTATATCCAGAAGCGCAATCGCGACGTTGGCCCACCTGATTGACCCGTCGCGATGAATGAACCGGCGCTCCGAGTAAATGCGTCCGGCCTCATTTTCCAACAGCTCCACCCGCCCGGCGAGCGCTGCTGGCCGGTCAGCGGGATGAACCAATCCAAGTGGCTCCATATTCAGAATTTCTTGTTCGGAATATCCGACGAAATCCTCAAACGCCTTATTAACCTGGACGGCATAATTCTTCATACTGGTCAGAATTACCCCGGTTGCGCCTGCATCAAAAATGCCCCGAAAGCGGGCTTCACTCTGTAACAAGGCGGTCTCTGTCGTTCTAAGGGGGGTAATGTCCTGCAGCGTGCCGACAATATGCGTTGGTCGTCCATTATCATCACGGACGACTTCTGCCTCGGACCGGACATATCTGATCTCACAAGTATCAGGACGGATAATACGATAGTCCAGACCGAGTCCCGTTCCTTCCTCAATCGCCCTGCTATTTCCCTCGATAACGATTGGTAGATCATCGGGATGAACGATCTCCATAAACTGCTCGAACGCCATTCCTGACGCAGAATCATCAACGCCAAGAATTCCCAGGGTCTGTGCCGAGCACCTAATTTCACCGGTCGTGGTGTCGCGCTCCCAGTCGCCGATATAGGCAATCCGCTGTGCGCGGACCAGCCGGGCCTCATTCTCGGCCAATGCCTGTTCGGCGGCTTTTCGTTCAGATATATCCTGTAGATTGTTGATGAGATAAGGCTCTTCACCATCTGCCCCGTCGACAACGACGGACGTAATAATCGCCCACACGATCTCGCCATCTTTCCGCACATACCGGCTCTCCCGCGAATGGAGATCAATTTCGCCCGCGAACAGCCGACGATACGCATCGTGAATGCTGGCAATGTCATCTGGATGGGCGAGATCGGTACGGCGGAGATGCAAAAGCTCTCCACGCTCGTAACCCAGCAATTTACAAAATGCAGAGTTAACACGTTTGTAACAGCCGTCGCGCTCGGTGATCATCATGCCCGTCCCGCTGGATTCAAACGCGCTGCGGAAACGTTCCTCACTCTGCGTCAACGCTTCACGCGTCCGCCGGATTTCGGTGATATCCTGCACGTTGGTGATCATATATTTCTCACCATCCGCTGGATCCGTAGCGATAACCGTCGTGCTTATCCCCCAGACGATTCTGCCATCCTTGCGCACGTAGCGTTTTTCACGGGAAACCATCTTCTCCCGGCCTGAAAATAAATCATCGGGGATATCGCGACCTATGTCGTTTTCCTCCGGATGCGACACGTCCTCCCGACCGAGTTGCAGCAGTTCCCCCATCCGGTAGCCCAGAAAATTACAGAACGCCGGATTAACACGAACAAAGCGACTGTCGGTACCACTTATCGCAAGCCCGGAGCCGCTGGCATCGAACGCCAGGCCAAAACGCTCTTCGCTCTGTCGAAGCGCATTCCGCGTCTCACGAATTTCGTGAATGTCCTGGATGGTGCCGCGATAAAGCAACGGCTCACCGGCATCGTCCAAAATCATCTCCGTCTGCACATGGACCCATCGAATTTCACCGTCGGGATGCACAATGCGATGCTCAACCTCGTAGTGCCCCCCTTTTTCCCAAACGCCCCGTGCGGCGGCTATGACATCTTCCCGGTCCTCCGGATGCATCCGGCTATAAACATCTTCAAATTCTGGCGTGTAGCTATCCCGATCAAGGCCATAAATGCGATAGACCTGTTCGGACCAGTAAATTTCATCGGTGCGATAATTGCGCTCCCAATGGCCGATTTTTGCAATGCGCTCAGAGGCTCGGAACCGGGCGTCGCGCTCGGCGAGCGCCTGCTCCATGTGTTTTCTTTCGGTGATATCAGTAATTGTCAGAACATAACCAACGATGTCGCCACGTTCCTCGCGCTGCGCCACTGCCTGCCCCAAAACCCATATCGTCTCACCTGCCGGTGTCACAAATCGAGCCTCAAACAGGATCGGGGCCGTCATATGCCTGGTGCGCTCCCATTCAGCAATGACCCGGCTTCGATCATCTGGATGCAGGGCTATCTGCCACCCGCTTTCCGAAAGAGAAGCAGCGGACCGACCGCAAATCATTTCGAGACGTCTGTTTGCGTAGAGGCACTTGCCTTCCACATCGATAAACAGGATACCGACCGGCGAAATATCGGTCAGGTTTTGAAGTTGGGCTTCACTTTCCACCAGCGAGTCGATGATGCCGACACGTTCCTCGGCAAGCGCGCTCAGATGCCTGTTGCTCCGCCACAACCGGAGCAAACGCCAGGCAAGAAACGACGCCACCAAAAACACGGCAATAACACCGAGGATAAATATCGGGTGCTCCTCCGCACTTTGGAACAACCAGTGCCGCTGTGCCGCAACGGCGGCGCTCGCGAGGCCACAACAGGCCAGCAATGCACAACCGCCGATTGCCGATCGCCAGGAGGATCCGGCTCTCGCCCCAGGATGAACGGACCTGTCGGAATTTCGCCTGATCTTCAGCGGAAACCTCCCCTGTTTTGTTGGCTGCGTCGTTCGACCAACATCGCGCCAGATTGGTTAAGCAGACATTAAAATACGGTAATTCCGGACGGTCGGCCATCATTCGTTGCGCGACAGATTTCCAGGCAGCTATGGGGAGGAAAGCGATCTCCACCATGCTATAAGGCACGAATGTCATTACTGATTGGATCAACCATTGGACCGATGGAGCCTTGGCGCGATGCGCTGGCGAAATCATTTCCACAGGAAAAAATACGGTGCTGGCCGGATATCGGAAATCCGGAAGACATCGACATCGTTCTTCTGGGGCCGCCTCAGCGCGGCATTTTTGGACCACTCGTCAATTTGAAGCTCGTCGTGGTGCTCCGGGCCGGCGTCGATGATTTGCTCGATGACCCGGAGTTGCCTCCTCATGTGCCGCTGTGCCGTGCGCAGGAACCCGGCGGCAACAAAATGATCGACGAATACGCGCTGCTGCACGTGCTGCGTCATCACCGATACATGCCTGACTTCATCGCTG
>JBLHKG010000181.1:0-5340 GCA_047619835.1 Alphaproteobacteria bacterium | reverse complement strand
GTGCCGGGACTGCTGTATGGGCGCGGCTATCCGCCTGAGCGCATGCTCTATGCCGCCTATGTCGGGGATGCGGGCATATTCGGTCTGCCGCTTGGCATTGCCGCCAATATCGTGATCGTATTCCTCACCTTCGGTGCGCTGATGGAGGCTGCCGGCGCGAGCCGCTGGTTCATGGATATGTCGCTGGCGCTGACCGGCTGGTCACGCGGCGGGCCGGCCAAGGCGGCGGTGCTCGCCTCGGCAATGTTCGGGTCCATCTCCGGCTCCCCTACGGGTAATTCCGCGACCACCGGTGTCTTCACCATCCCGATGATGAAAAAGGTCGGTTACAGCTCGGCCTTTGCCGCGGCGGTAGAGGCGGTGGCCTCGACCGGCGGCATCATCCTGCCTCCGGTGATGGGCTCGATCGCCTTCATCATGGCGGAATGGATCGAGGTCACCTATACCGCGATCGTGATCGCAGCGGCGGCGCCGGCGGCGCTATATTTCCTGATTGTCTTCGTCTCGGTCCATCTGCAGGCCCATAAGGACGGGATCAGCCCGCTGCCGCGCGACGAACTGCCCCGGTTCTGGCCGTCCTTTATACGCGGCTGGTTTTACCTGATCCCGATGGGGGCGCTGGTTTATTTCCTGATCATCGCCTCCTATCCGCCCGGTATGGCGGGGATTTACACCTGCGGCGTCGTCCTGGTGACAAGCTTCATGTCCCCCGACCGGCAATGCTGGCTGACGCCCCGCCGCATCATGGTGACATTCGATGCCGCCGTCCGCCGCTGGATCACGGTCGCGGCGATTACGGCGTCGGTTGGCATCATGATCGGCGCACTGGAGCTGTCCGGCGTCGGCGTCAAATTCTCGCGCTTCATTGTCGAACTCGCCGGTGGCGATCTGACCATGACGCTGCTGTTTGTCGGTATGGTCAGCCTGATCATCGGCATGGGGCTCGATGCGACGCCGGCCTATATCACCCTCGCGACATTGATGGCGCCCGCGCTGACCCGCATTGGCGTATCCGACATGGCGGCGCATCTCTTCGTGATCTATTGGGGGCTGGCGTCGTTCTATACCCCGCCGACCTGTATCGCGGTGTTTGTCACCTCGTCGATAGCCGACAGCAAGGTCTGGCCGACCGGCTGGGAGGCGATGAAGATCGGTATCGCCGCGTTCCTGATTCCGTTTGCCTTCGTCTATAACCCCGGCCTGCTGATGCAGGGCAGCGTTGTCACCATCATCCTTGCCATCGTCACCGCCACAATCGGGGCGACGATGCTGGCCGCCGGTATAAGGGGATACGCGTTCTCGAACCTCAACGCGCTTCAAAGGCTGGCGATGTTCTTCGGTGGACTGCTGTTGATCGCCCCCGGCTATATCATGCCGCTGGTCGGTCTCGCTGCCGGTCTGGCGGCGGTGGCGCCGGGGTTGATCCGCCGGAAATTTGCTGCAGTGTCTGATAAAACCTGATTACTCGGCCGCAGCGGCGCCGGCGGTTTCGGCCTCGAAACGGAAACCCTTATAACCCTCCGTGACGATTTGCTCGCAAATTTTGCGATAGGTTCCGACGCCGCCGATATAGGGCATGAACAGGCGCGGCTTGCCGGGGATATTTGCGCCCATGTACCAGGAGTTGGCGCGCGGAAAGAGCGTTCCATTGGCGACTTCCTGAACATGGTCGACCCATTTGTCCTCGGCTTCCAGCTCCGGCTCCATCAGCGCGATGCCATTGGCCCGCATATGGAGGAGTGTATCGGTTACGAAATCGACATGCTGCTCCATCGAGGTCGCCATATTGCCTTTGACCGAGGGGCTGCCGGGTCCGGTGATGGTGAACAGGTTGGGAAAGGATTCCGACATGATTCCCAGATAGGTGCGGGGTCCGGCGTGCCATTTATCCTTGAGCGCCAGTCCCTCGCGGCCGCGGATGTCTATTTTGAACAGGGTGCCGGTCATGGCGTCGAAGCCGGTGGCAAAGACGATGCTGTCGAATGAGAATTCGCGACAATTGGCCACCAGCCCGCGGGCCGTCATGCGCTCTATCGGCCCGCCGCTGATATCGACCAGCTCGACATTGTCGCGGTTATAGGTCTCGTAATAGCCGGTATCGACGCAGATGCGTTTGGTGCCGATGGGATAGGTCTTCGGGGTGAGACGCTCCGCGATCTTCGGGTCCTTGACGATCTTCCTGACCTGCTCGCGGGTGAATTCCGCCGCGGTATGGTTGGCCGCCTCATCGGTCAGCAGATCGTTGAACGCGCCGAGATAGGCGAACCCGCCCATATTCCAGCGCGCCTCATATATCGCCCGGCGCTCTTCCTCATCGACCGATAGGGCCGATACATCGTTGGCCTTTTTCAGGCTGCCGCCGGAGGTGTAGCGCATGCCGGCGCGTCGCTCCGGATACTGCTCTTTCCATTCCCGTTCATATTCGTCTGTCATCGCAACATTGCGCGACGGCACTGAATAATGCGGCGTCCGCTGGAACACCGTGAGGTGGGCGGCTTCCTGCGCCAGCAGCGGAATCGATTGGATTCCGGACGACCCTGTGCCAATGACCGCGATGCGCTGGCCGCTAAAATCGACTTTCTCATGCGGCCAGTTGCCGGTGTGATAGATGTTTCCCTGATAGTCCGAAAGGCCCTCAATGTCGGGCATGTTGGCCGTCGAGATACAGCCGGTCGCCATGATCAGAAACTGCGCCGATACATGCTCGCCGGTGTCGGTCTCGATATCCCAGCGACGCGCGTCTTCGTCAAAATGGGCGGCGGTGACCGAAATGTTGAATTCGATGTCTTTCCGCAGATCGAACCGGTCGGCCACGTGATTGAAATAGGCCAGGATATCTGGCTGAGGCGAGAACTTCTCGGGCCAGTGCCATTCCTGCTGCAGCGCGTCGTCGAACGAATAGGAATATTGCATGCTCTCGACATCGCAGCGCGCGCCGGGATAGCGGTTCCAGTACCAGGTGCCGCCGACATCGCCGCCGCGCTCGAAAACCCGGGTCGAGAAACCGAGGCCGCGCAGGCGGTGCAGCAGATACAGTCCAGAGAATCCGGCGCCGACTATAACAGCGTCAACCGGGCGGGAGGCAGGAGTGCGTTGGGACATGCTTTTTGGTCCTTATTTTTGGTCCTTGATGCTCACGCCGCCAAAGCATGGCGCTAACCCTTACCCGCGTCAATCCAGCCTAAAGCGCAATTAAGGCAGCCGCCACGCCGTGTTATTGCCGCATTCAATCGCCTTGTCGCGATAGAGCGTCACCGCGCGATCATGGCCGGCGATGGTCGCCGGATCGTCGGTTGAGACCGGCGGATTTTCCTCCAGCGGGAAATGCCCATAACGGTCTTCTCCCCTGACCAGCAGCGCGCTGGCCAGCAGATCGGTCGTCTGTCGCACATGGGTCGGGACATAGCCGCCGGCAATGCCCATGCGGCGGTCATTGCCATGGTTGGGCAGGGAGCTATGGACCAGCGCGACATGATGCAGCGACATCTCGCCGGGCTGCAGCTCCATCAACACCACCTCGGACTCGTCGATGTCGATATGGGCGCGCATGCCGCTGGCCAGCATATTGTTTTCGTTCAATTCAGAATTATTAACCGGCAGCTCGCCGTCCTTGTGTGAGCCAGGCGCGACCTGCATGCAGCCGGTCTCCGATGTTGCCGGCGATAGCGCGACCCAGCCGCTGACCAGCTCCAGCGGGTCCAGCCCGTAATAGGTGCAATCCTGATGCCAGCTCACATAGGAGCCCGATTCCGGTTCCTTGAACCATGCGCCGCACTGGTAGTGCAGGATATCCGGCCCGATCAAATCCTCGACCACATCAAGCACCGCCTCGCTGGCGAACAGATTGTAGACAAAGGGAAACAGCAGCGAACATTTGGTCCGCTGCGTGCCGTGAAGCGGCTTGCCCTGCGCCGCCTCGAACGCCTCGATCTGCTGCCGAAGCGAGATGGCGGCGTCCTCCGACATCACCCGAATTGGCGAGAGGAATCCGTGGCGATGATATTGATCAATCTGGTCTGTGGTGAGGCATTTGGGCATTTTCAGTCTTCGCTCGCGTTGAATTTGGGCCGATGGTCGGACATATGACGCCGCTTCGCAAGCCACGCGGTGGCTGGCGTTACGGGATTTCGATCCCGGTGCTGCCAATTTCCCGTCTGGCGGAAACGGCACGATTTGGGTAGCGTACCAGAATGTCAGTACTGCTGCGCCAACTCGCCCGCTATATCGCCGAAAAAGCCGCGTCCAATCCTGTGGTAAGGGAGAAGGCGGCAAAAATCGCCCATGGCGTGGTTGACGAAGTCCGGCAGGTCGCCAGAGAAGACGACCGCGCCTATGCCGCCGGCCAGGCTGTTCGCCGCGCATGGAGCAAGCTGCGGGATAGCCGGTAGCTTGTCCCTAAAATATGTCGCGTCTTGATCATGGCGATGTCTTTCCAGATTGAGTGATGCGCTCGTTGAGACAAACAATCTTTGGGAAAAATTAATCGCGCACGATCTCGCGCGAGCGTTGGAGGCCCGGCCTCTTCCACGAATCGTAGCGCAGCGCGTCGATGTCTATCGCGATGCCATGCCCCGCCGCCGTGCCGCGCGGCAGCGTGTCGGCGCCTTCGAACCCTTCCTGGCAGAGCAGCTCGATCACATTGCCCGACGGATCACGGAAAAACATCAGCGCCTCGACGCCCCGCCTCGTCCAGGGGTTGGAGGTCGGAATGCCGCACTGCGCCAGCCAGCCCTGCATATGCGTCATCGCGGCGGCATCGACATAGAACGCGAGATGCGGGTACTCCGCGCCCGGTCCGATGAACGAGCAATTATTGATGCCGATGCCGAAATTCACATCGGCAATAACAAACGACGCGAAGATCGGGCTGTTGACCCGCAGCTCACCGCCCAGCACGTCGATATAGAAGGCGAGCCCTTCCTCAAGATCGCGGCACGGCAGGCTGGCATGAGCGAAGGAGTCGAAGCGGGTCGGGCCCAGTTCGGCGCCCGTCTCTGGGTTATCAATCGCTGTGGCCATTGTCGTCTCCCGTAGCAGAAATTCCGGGGACGACGCTATCATACGCCCGGGTTAGCTACCAAGCGGATCGAGGTCATGTTCGAGGCTCGCCAAAGGGCGCGTTGCCGCTAGAATGTCCTCGGGCGATCTGTTGGAGAGGGCATAATGCTGTCACAGGAAGAAAACGAACTGCTGACCCGGGTCGGGCCAGGCACGCCGATGGGGGCGCTGATGCGGCGCTACTGGGTGCCGGCTTTGTTCGCCGATCAGATTGCGGTGCCGGATTGTCCCCCCGTTCGGGTCGGGCTGCTGGGAGAGAAACTGGTGGCGTTTCGCGATAGC
>JBLHKG010000180.1:0-5343 GCA_047619835.1 Alphaproteobacteria bacterium | reverse complement strand
CGCTGTGATCTTGATCGTTTCGGCCGCAGCAGCCGGCGCCTGTAGCAAAGCCACCGACGCGACAGTCGCGCTCAGTAATGTGATCGCTCTCGAGAGCTTTAATTTTTCGAATTTCATCGTGTCCTCCGCTTGGATTCCGATAGAATTTGTCGAATCGCACGTCTATCGGTCGTTCGCCGATACAATTCCAAAAAGCCACTTCAGTCAATAGAATTTGGAAATTATTGGCTTTTGATACTAAAGTTGGATTACGATAGTGAGCTATCCTGAAGGAACCTCTTATGGTTGAGCATACGCAATTCGATGAATCGAAAAGCAGCGCCAAAACCGCCAGCACAACCGTGGCGTCGTCGGTCTATGACCAAATAAGGCTGGATATTCTGACCGGGGATCTGCGGCCAGGCGAAAAGCTACGCTCGGAATTTCTGCGCGACCGCTATAAGGCTGGGATAAGCCCCGTTCGCGAAGCTCTCAACCGGCTGGCGACGGAACGCCTTGTTTCCCGCGAAGATCAGCGTGGTTTTCACGTCGCCGGCGTCAGCAAGGCCGATCTTATAGAACTGACCAAGACCCGCTGCTGGCTGGAAGACATCGCCTTACGCGAATCCATCGAAAAAGGCGACGATGCGTGGGAAGAGAAAATCGTCCTCGCCTTCCATCGGCTCTCGCGCACGCCGCGCTCTTCGGACGAGACGACGTACGTGTTTAATGCCAATTGGGAAGGACTGCACAGCGACTTCCACAACGCGCTGCTCGCCAGTTGCGATTCTCACTGGCTCTTCAGTTTCTGCCAACAACTTGTCGATCAGGCCGATCGCTACCGTCAACTTGCCGCCGCCGTGAGTTATCCCAAACGCAATGAGCGCGATGAGCATCAAGCCTTGATGGAGGCCGCACTCAACCGCGACGCCGACAGTGCGGCGGCGATACAGTGCGCCCATATCAGGAAAACCGCCGATATTGTCCTGGAGGCAAATTTGAGCTTTCTCCCCGACAAAATCGAGCCAGCAGTCCGGGGCCGCCGCTAATCCAGCACACCAGAGCCATACCGCGGTACCCATCTTTTTATTCCAGACAACTTTCGCCGCCCCCGCCATCCGCGTACACTGCCCCCAGTTAAACGAGGGAGAGAACCGTGAAGCCTGCGCCTTTTGCTTACATGCGTGCGCAAACGCTCGACCAGGTGTTCGATCTGCTGGACCAGCATGGCGACGACGCCCGCATCCTGGCGGGCGGCCAAAGCCTCATGGCGACCTTGAACATGCGCCTGTCGGAGCCAGAAATCCTCATCGACATAAATCATATCGATGGCTTGTCGGGCATCGAGTTGAATGGCGACAAAGTTCGCATCGGCGCGCTGACCCGCCATAACGAGGTCGCCGCATCGCCGATCATCGCCGAACACGCCCCCTTGATCGCCAAGGCCATGCCCCATATCGCCCACCAGGCCATCCGCAACCGCGGCACCTTCGGCGGCAGCATCGCCTTTGCCGACCCGGCCGCCGAGCTGCCGGCCGTATCTCGGGCGGTCGGCGCCGATTTTATTCTGCAAAGCCGGACCGGCACCCGCACGGTCGCTGCCAACGATTTTTTCCTCGGCCTGTTCGAAACCGCCCGCACCCCGGACGAAATTCTCATCGCGGCTGAAGTGCCCGTCATACCGGCGAACGAAAAAACCGCCTTCACTGAATTGGCGCGCCGGCACGGTGATTACGCCATCATCGGCGTCGCGGCCCAGGGCGGCGCCGACGGGGGTAACTTCAGTAATATGCGCCTCGCCTTCTTTGGCGCCGGCGACCGTCCCATCATGGCGCAGGCCGCCAACGCCGCCCTGGAAGGCAAGTCCTATTCCGACGCGACGGTGGCAGCCGCCCAGGAAGCGCTCGATGAGGATTTGGATCCCATGAACGATTTGAACGGCCCGCCGGCGATGAAAATGCATTTGGCCCGGGTCATCACCGCCCGTGTGTTGGCCGAATTGGTGGGTTAAGAGGACTATTATGGATCAGAACGTCGACATTACCCTGACCGTTAACGGTCAAGACGTCAGCCGGCGCATTTCGGCGCGAACCAATTTGGTCGATTTCGTGCGCTACGAGTTGGAACTCACCGGCAGTCATGTGGGCTGCGAACACGGCGTGTGCGGCGCCTGCACGATCCGCGTGAACGGCGGCATCGTGCGTGGCTGTCTCATGCTGGCCGCACAGGCCGACGGCGCGGTGGTCGAGACCATCGAGGGCGTCTCCGAGAGCAGTGAAATCGCCGATCTGCAACAGGCCTTCCACGAACGTAACGCCTTGCAGTGCGGATTTTGCACCCCGGGCTTTCTGCTAACGGCGCAAGAACTGCTGGCGCAAAACCCGTCGCCGTCGCGCGAAGAAATCCGCGAGTTCATTTCCGGCAATTACTGCCGCTGCACAGGCTATCAGGCCATCGTCGACGCCATCGAGCGTGTCGCCGGCGAACGGCAAGCCGCCGAGTAGCCCCCAGTCCTTTTGACTCTATTCAGCGGCCTCAACGATGAAGCCGTTTTCGTCCAGCTTGAGGCCCGTCGCGGTCGCCCGGTCGAGAACCGATTGGGCCCAGTCCACATGGCCGCTATCGGCGCCCCCGACGATACCGATCATTAAGGCATGCTCGTCGCCGGCATTGCGAAAGCCGCGCAGCACGCCGGGCGGCACCGAGACGCAATCCAGCGGACCGAGGACGACTTCTTCCTGCGCCTCGCCCTCGTTCCAATAGATCGCCCAGGTACCGGTGACCGGAATAAACACCTCGACGGTGGGATGGGAATGCAGCGCCGCCCCCTTACCTGGTTCGGCGCCGATATAGGCGAGGTTGAAATCCTGCGCGTCGGTGATCGCGGGTTTGGTCTCCGGGTCTTCCGAAACACCGGGGCCGATGACGCTGTACAAATCGCGCTCATGCTCTGGCAGGCGCGTATCCACGAACATTTGCGGATTGGGCTTCATATCTTTCCACAATCCCACCCGCTCCAGCATGTCGGCCTTGTTGATGACTTTTATATCGCCCATGGCTCCCTCGATAGCTTGTGATTTATCTAGGATAAACGAAAAACGGCGGCGTGCCGATAGGGACACGCCGCCGTCTTGATCCGAGCTAAGGCTGCTGCGTCAGCGCCAATCGAAGCCTATCTGATGATTGAAATTGATACCCGTACTCCAGGTAATCGGCTCGGTGGCCAGCCCCGGCAAAACCCAGACAAGGCCGAGCACGATTAACATCAATATCCAATACGGAATCGAGCCGGCAAAAATCTCCGATAATTGCACGGATTTATCCTCCACCGACCCTTTCACGGCGTACACCAGCAAACCAACCGGCGGTGTCAGCAGCCCAGCTTCGATGGCCAAGATACCCATGATCGCGAAGGCGTATTCGTTGTAGCCAAAGCTCTGCGCGATCGGCCAAAAAATCGGCACGGTGAGCAGGATAATCGAGCCCGAGTCGAGCAACATTCCCAGCACCAGCCAGATAAGGATCATCACAAAAATGGCCATGTTGGGGTCGAAACCCGAGCCGGTGATGGTTTCGGTGATCAGGCCGACAATGCCGCCCGTGGTCAGCAGGCGCGCATACATCTGCGCGGTCAGCAGCAGGAACAGGATCGGGGCGATGACCTTACCGGAATCGATAATCGATTCGCGTAGGCCGTCCCACCGAACGCCCTTGATGAGGGCCAGTATCAGGCCGCCTAACGCGCCAATGGCCGCAGCTTCCGATGGTGTCGTCAAGCCGCCCCAAATGGTGCCGAGAACCACGAAAATCAACGCGATGACACCGCCGCCGCTGATAATTTCCTGCAGGGTCAGCTTGTCGGCGCCCGAGCTCTCGGCCGAAGGGGCCACTTCGGGCCAGATCATCGCGGTGCCAGAGCTGTAGATCGCCATCAGGGAGGCTAAAATAATGCCGGGCAGAATGCCGGATAGGAATAAAAAGCCGATGGAAATTTCTGTGACAATGCC
The DNA here is from genome assembly GCA_047619835.1 of Alphaproteobacteria bacterium. GTDB lineage: Bacteria > Pseudomonadota > Alphaproteobacteria > MPNO01 > UBA2964 > JAYOEY01. The sequence continues at coordinate 1,357 of JBLHKG010000180.1, read as the reverse complement.
CCAGATGATGAGCAACACGCTGGGCGGAATGAGCATGCCCAAACAGGCGCTGCCCGCGACCGAGCCCAAGGCAAACTTGCGGGAGTAACCGGCGTTGATCATCTCGGGATAGGCAAGTCGCGAAAATGCAGCCGCCGATGCCAGGCTGGTGCCGGTCACGGCAGCGAAAATCGCGTTGCCAGCGACCGTTGCGACCGCCAATCGTCCGGGCACGCGTTTCATGGCAAAGTTCATCACCCGGTACAAATCGCCTGCCGACCCCGACCGGCTGACGAATTCGCCCATCAACACGAATAGCGGGATGACCGCGAAGACAAAGTTACGCAACGCAAAGAACGACGTACTGCCTACCTGTCCGGCAGCGAGTTCGTAGGTCCCGAACATCATCCAGGTACCCACCAGCGCCGTAATGCCCAGAGAGATGCCGATATGAATGCCGATAACGACCATTACGATCAGCGCGATCAGCATTAAAATTACGACTGTTGTCGGATCCATATCCCTAACGTTCCCCTGCTGGTATGCCTTGAACCGCGATCATTTGGTCGCGATAAACTTGTTCTTATTCGTTTTTATTTAGAGCGGATGTTCGACGTGACTGCCCTCGACACCATCCAGTTCGTCGTCATCGGAGATGGGACGCGTTCCGACGAGGGAGTGCCAGCCCAAAATCCCATAGGCGATCATCGAAATGACCGCAAAGAAAACCAGAAGCGTGCGGACCGGGTAGATCGGCACACTGATCGAGCCCTCGCCTTCGCGCTCATCAACCGCCCAGCCGATGATCATATCGCCCCAGCCGCCGAGCGCGATCGAATAGAAGAACCATATGCCTAATAATGCGACGATAACGTCGATCGTGCGCTGACCATAGTCGCCTAAATTCTGATAAATCACCGCGGTGCGCAGATGGGCGCCGCGATAAATCGTATAGGGCATTTGCAGGAAGAGGATCGAAACCATCGAATTGGCGACGATCTCGATCGTGCCGTCGAAGGGAGAATTGAAAAAGGCGCGTCCCGTAATGTCGTAGAGAATGAGGAACGCGAGCGCCAACGCCCAGAACGCGGCAATCGTGCTGCACACACGGGTAACGCTGTTAAAAATGTTATCGACCATTCTTGTCCCTCCCAGGACTCCACCTTGGGTGCATACACCGCCCAAGTAACTGTAGCCAGTCACCCAGTGTTACGCCCTCCCCCCGATTGCGCGACGCAACAAGAGGCTGCAGAAACCTAGCAGAATGATGACCGGTGTAAACTCTAGCAGTCCTATTTCTCACCCAAACTATTCTGCTCGCCGGTCCTATGTCGCTCACTTCTTGGTGATATTTCCACCGCGGTGGCGCCCGGTTGAA
>JBLHKG010000179.1:0-5352 GCA_047619835.1 Alphaproteobacteria bacterium | reverse complement strand
GAACGCTCAGACCGAGGCGTTGTTCGCTGCTTGCGCCTTCTTGATGCGGCGCTTCAAGTTCATCGCGTCTTCAGTCAGCTTGGCATTCGGCGTCGTCAACAAATAGGTATCGATCCCGCCGTTTTTCTCAATCGTGCGGATCGCCCGGGTCGACAGCTTGAGACGAATAGGCAAGCGTAACGCATCGGACAGCATCGACGTAACCTGCACGTTTGGCAGAAACCGCCGACGCGTCTTGTTGTGCGCGTGGCTGACATTGTTGCCGGCGAGAACGCCTTTGCCGGTGATGGAACAGCGCCGAGACATGATCTTACCCGTTTGGTTGGTGCCCTGTCGGACAATCCGGTCACGTGAATGGGGCCGAGATAGCCCCGAAGAGCGGGTTTTTTAATCGTCCTGACGCCTCTCGTCAAGACTTGTCGTCACCCGGTCCCAGCGGCACGATGCGCAGCGCCAGCATAAACATCACGGCCATGACCAGAGCCCCGGACAGAAACGGCCAGCTGGGACCGAAGGCGCCATAGGCAAAGCCTACCCAGACCGGTCCAATGATTCGCGCGAGCGCCGAGCAGGACTGGGAAATTCCCAGCATCCGACCTCGCTCGTCTTCTTTAACCTGTTGAGATATAATACTATTCAGGGATGGGTTGTTGATGCAGACACCCCCAACAATCAGCAGAAACGCCACGCACAAACCGACATAGCCGGACATAAACGGTAGCAGAACGACGCCAAGCCCGATCATCACCGCCCCGAGCCGAATGGCCCGATGTTCGCCGATGGCCCGCGCAAGCCTGCCAACGACAAATATTTGCACGCCAACAGCAACCACCCCCATGAAGGTGTAAATCCATCCATTCTCAGTCGCCCCCCAGCCCAGCGTGTGGCTCGACCACACAACGAAGACCGATTCGACGCCGGCAAACACGAAAGGCGTCATCATCAGGATGAGCATCAGAAGGCCGAGCTGAGGCCGCCCAAGGGCGTCGCGAAAGGCAGCGAGTCGTCCACCGACCCGAGCACGGGCGGCCCGGCGCGACTCCGCGGATACCGTTTCCCGCACCTGAAACCAGCCAATGGCGAGCGCGATGGCAGACAACGCGGCCGCAACCAGAAACGGCAATTGCAAGTTAGGATTGGCCGGATCGTTACCGGCCAGCAATCCGCCGATGGCAGGTCCCATGACAAAGCCAAGACCATGGGCCGCCCCCATGCGTCCCATACCCTTTGCCCGTTCCTGGGGCGACGTCACGTCAGCAACATAGGCGTTAATGACGCCACCGTTGGACGCCATGGCGCCGGTGAAGGCGCGGGCGAGAAACAGCATCAGCAGAGATCCCGCTGCGGCGAGCCACAGATAGCCCAGCATTATTCCGGCGATGGTGATCAGGATGATCGGGCGCCGGCCAATTTTATCGCTGAGACGCCCCCACACCGGAGCCATCAGAAACTGGGTAAAGGAATAGACCGTCGCGAGCAGAGGCACGATGCCGGGCTGCGCGCCAAACTGCTCGGCGAAATAGGGCAGCAAGGGCAGGACGATGCCGAATCCGACAGTGTCGATAAATACGGTCAGCAGCAGGGCGTGCACGGCGTGCCAATATCAGAGAGGAAATGGAGTGTTAATTTAGCCGACCGACCGAGCGGGCCAGCAGCAGATAAAGCTTGCCGATATCAGCCGACAAAAATGTGGAACTCAGCAGGTTCTCAGGATCGCTCTCGTTGGCCTCGTTCAGCAGTCGTTCGAAATGATCGAGATACTGCTGAGTGTATTTGCGGAATTCCTGATCGTCCTCGAAGCGACTGCGGATCAGATCACGGGCATGGCGCGCGTCGTCCTGCAGCATCGAGCGCACAAAAATTCCCTTGTCGCCACGCGCCAGCTTCGGCCACAGCTTTTGCGAGCCCTGCTCGTCAAGCAGCCGGTTCAAGTCAATCGCCGTTGAATTGAGTTCTTCGATCACAAAGCGCGACGCACGAAGGAACATGTCGCGCCGTGAATCGAGGGCATTCTGACGTATGATCCTGGCCTGCGCCTCGGCATTGTCAGCGGCACTGATCAACGCTTCCGCCTGTTCGGTGAAGACCGCGCCCATCTGCCCGGCCTGGCTGGCCACGCGATCCAGCGTCCCCGACATATCGCTGGAATGGCGCTGGAGGGACTGGCGTACCGATTCGATCTGCCGTGCTGCGTGTTCCGACGTCGCGGCCAGCTCCTGCGCCTCCTGGCGGAACACGCGACCGATCGATTCAACCCGTTCCTCGGCCACGCTGGCAGATGTATTCAGCGCGCCCGCTTCGTCCTTGAGCGCCGTGATCGTTTCGGTCACCTCCTTGGCGGAGCGGGCGGCAGCTTCCATCATCTGCCGCGCCTGTACCTGCAACGCATTGCCGACAATTGTCAGACTTTCAACGGTTTCCGTCGATGCCGTTCCCAGATCAGCCGTTCGCTCGGCGATTGTCTGACCCATCGCCTCGGCGCGTTCGGAAGCCCGTTCACTGAGCGCCGTGAGGCGTTGCAGCTCGGCTTCCGTAACCCGACCGATTTCTTCAGCACGGCGGGCAATCTGGTTCGCCGCACGATCGAGCGATTCCGCCTGATCGGTCAGCAACGCCTGAACCCGATCGGCCCGGCCTGCCGCGAGCTCGGAGGCGCCAATCAGCTTCTCCGATTGTTCGGAAAACACAGTGCTCACCGCCGACGTTCGCTGAATCGCGCTGTCCACGGCGGAAGAGAGATCGGTAGCGCGGCGCCCCAGCAACTCGCCGATTTCCTGGCCGCGCTCGGCGGCACGCGCCGATACGTCATCGAGATCGGCTGATTGTTTGACCAGCGCGGCGCCAACCACCCTGACGCGGGCGGCGGCCTGGGCGGCGGTCTTTTCCGACGCTGCGGAAAATTCATCGGTCTGTCGCCTTAGCGCTTCGGTGACCTCATCCGACTTGGCCACCACCGCCTGCACCGCACCTGCCGTCACCGCTATCATGCGTTCGGATTCGTTCCGAAGGGCTTCATCCATGTTCGTAATCCGCTGGGTCACATCATCCGCGACGCGTTCCGACATCGTGCTCAGCGAGTCGGTTTCGCGGCGAATCTCCACACTGAGCTCACTGAGACGGGCCAGCGTACGCGTGGCCACCTCGCTGCTGATCCCGGCGCTTTCCTCCGCATTGAGGCGCAGGGTCTGCTGAATTTCGCGCGAACGCAGGGCTGCGGCGGCAGCGGTTGCCTCAGCGGTCTGGACAAAATTGGCAATTTGGTCGCGCAACATTGCCGCGACGTCTTCGGAGCGGGACCGCACGGTCTCGCCGGCGGCCTCGGATGCCTGGCTCAGCGCGTCGCAGTGCTGGCGTAGCACGATGCCAAGCTCCCCGGTTCGCAACTCGACGAGTTCTGACAGTCTCTCCGCGTCTTCCGACATACCCTCAGAGTGGCGTCTGAAGGCAGCGCCGACTTCTTCAATCTTACCGATAGCGTCGGCACCGGCATCGTTTGCGATAATCGCGGTTTCTTCCCCATGGCGGCGCAACGACCCGGTCAATGAAACAATATCGGCCCGCGCCCGCCCGGCGGCGGCTGACTGTTCCGCTGCGATCTCACTGGATTGACGCGACAGCGCCTCGGTCAGAGCCGCCATCTGTTCGCGCGCCTTGGCGACGGCGCGATCCGAAGCGGCACCGATCGCATCCGATTGGTGCAGAAGCTGCGCGCCTGCCTCGGCGATCTTTTCGCCGGCAATATCGCTGAGTTTTTCGGCTTCGTCGGCGAACTCGCTGCGCTTTGCGCGAATTTCATCACCGATCTTCTTGATACGCTGCATGGTGTTTTCCGCTGAATCGCCAAGCGATTCGGATTCACCACGATAAGCTTCCACCGTCTCATGGACCTGAGCGATCGTTTGACGGGCCCCGGACATAAGCTGTTCGGTGCGCTGGCGGAAATTATCTGACACATCGTCGATCGAGTTCACCGCCTGTTTGAGTCCTGCAACCAATGTCACGGATTGCTGACGGAAGGTGTCGCCAAGCTGCCGCGCACGATCGAGCGCCTGCTCGGCGGAAGTATTGAGATTTTCAGCGTGGCGCTGCAACGCGTCGCCAACGTCGTCGATGCGCGCGATCGCCTCATCGGAACGTTGCGACACGGCATCGCCGTGCTGCCGCATCAACTCGCCTACGCCCTCGATCCCGGCAGTGATCTCGCCGAAACTGGTAATCACGCTATCGGTATTGTTCCGCACCGCATCGGCGGCGCCGCGCAATCGCTCGGCTGCCGCTTCGGCGCCAGGCCCCATCGCCTCGATCTGGCGCTCGAAGGCTTCACCGGTTTCCTGGAGTTTTCCGAGGATCGCGTTTGAAACAACATCAAGCTCCCGAACCTGCTTCTCGACCGATTCATGGACTGAGCCCGCCCTTTCCGACAGACGCGCCGCGACCTGATCGAGCTGTTCGGTCTGCCGATGCAGCCCGTCATGGAGATATTGGGCCTGTGACACAGCACGCTCGGATACAGCGGACAGTTCCTGCGCCTGATGGCGCAAGGAGTCAGCGATCTCCTGAACCCGGGTTTCAGCCCCGTCAACCGGATAGGTCATACGCTCCAGATCACGCCGCAGCGCGGCGGCGGCCTCGCGGAGCACGTCGGCGGTCTCGTGGAGCACGTCGCCACGTCCAAAAAAAGCCATGACCAGCCAGATAAAGGCGAGCGGCGCAAATACGCCGGTCAGCACCATGCCTATTTCATGGGGCAACAGACCCACGACGATCACCCAGCCGATCGTATGCTGGATATAGATCGCACAGGAGGCGAGCCAAACGACGCTAGCGAACATTACCGCCAACCCAAGCGCGCCATGTCGTTCAATCAATTTGCTGCCGAATATCATTTAAGCCCGCGCTATCCCTATTTCGGCCTTATTACGGTTGCCCTTTCAAACAGGCATCCTTGTTAATTTATACCGAACCACAACGCTAAATACCAAACAAAGGAATGCTGTCGCGCAGCAGACTACCACGCAAGATTGGCGACAGCAGCAATCGGCGCCAATCCCTGCTCCTGGCATTTTGCCGCGATCCTGGCCTCGGCTTCAGCCGCAGGGCCGTTGATCGCGAACTCCTCACCGTGGATACCTCCTACCACAAGCACCGAATCCATCCCCATCGCAGCGGCCCCGGCGATATCGGTCCGGAGAGAATCGCCAATCGCCAGGACACGGTCGGGGGCGGGATCGCCGATCATTCGGAGGCAGGTTTCATAGATCGGCGGATAGGGCTTGCCGTAACAGAGGACTCTCCCGCCTTTTTCCTCGTAATACTGGGCCAGCGCCCCGGCGCAGATGATCCGTTTGCCGC
>JBLHKG010000178.1:0-5355 GCA_047619835.1 Alphaproteobacteria bacterium | reverse complement strand
ACGCCCATTTCTCCGAGCTCGGCCACGGGCGGGGTACCGGGACCGGCAAGAATATTGAGCGGACCGTTGATTACCGGCGCCAGACGGGCAATCAGATCCCCGTCCCGCGCGCCCATCACAAAGGTGCAACCTGCCCCCGCATCAAGATAGGCGTTGGCCCGGCGCACCGTTTCCTCGAATACCGCATCGTCTTTGCCCATCATGTATCCGTCGGTCCGCGCATTGATGACGATATCCATGCCACTCGCCTTGACCGCTCCGGCGGCCGCGATAATGCGCTCGACCGACAGTTCGAAATCGAGCAGCTGGCGCGGCCCCGATTTGTCGCTGTCCTCGATATTGATTCCGACAGCCCCCGCCTCGATCGCGAGGCGCACCGTTTCCGCGACCGCTTCGGGCGATTGGCCGTAGCCCGCTTCCATATCGGCACTAACCGCGATGGAGACCCCCTTGGCAATCCGCTGGACCGCCCCCAGCATCTCGTCACGTGGAATATTCTCACCATCGCAATAGCCGAGAGAAAACGCACAGCCGCCACTCGTGGTCGCGATTGCGGCAAACCCGGCATCGGCCAGAACACAAGCGCTCGCGACATCCCAGCAGTTGGGCAGCACAAAAATTCCATCCTGGCGATGCATTGCTGCAAATCGTTCGGCTTTGGCGGCCTGATCTGAATTACTCATTTTTTCTTCACCCTCTGTTCCGCCATTGCGGGCTTTTTCATCAATCTGCCGCAGTCCCGTCCCGGAACCGCGCCGCAAGTATCGGACGATTAACCCCCGCCAGCAAGAAGCAGCAGCGAAAGGCGACAAAATCCTCATCCAAAGCGCTGTTGGTATGCCTTTGGAAGTAAGTCACCGTCATGTTACGATCTTCGCTGGTCGGGATGGCCGGCTCCGGTTGTCTCCAACAAGCAATTTACGGAGGATTATATGAAATATTCGCAACATCTGAAAGGCGTCGGCATTGCCGCACTCGCTCTCGCGGCCTTGGCAACCACACAAAATTCGGCGCTCGCCGCCGGCAAGGACTATATCTTCAACACGGCTTCGACCGGCGGCACCTATCACCCGGTCGGAACGGCTATCTCAACGCTGACCAAGATCAAGCTTCTGCCCAAGCACAAATTCAGCCTGACAGCGGTAAATTCGGCAGGTTCAGGAGCGAATGTTCAGGCTCTCGGCGCCAATACTGCCCAGTTCGCCATTCTGCAGGGTTTGTTTGGATCCTACGCAGCCACCGGCACCGGCCCGGTATCAGCACCGCAGAAAAATGTGCGCTCCGTTACGATGCTGTGGCAGAACGTCGAACAGTTCATCATCAATAACAAATACGTTAAATCCGGCACGGCATCCGACATGATCGCGATGAAGGGCATGTCGATGGGAATGGGAAAGAAAAATTCTGGCACCATCGGTTCGAACCGCGTCCTTCTCAAAGGCCTCGGCGTCGATATTGAAAAAGATTACAAGCTGGTAAATGCCGGGTTTGGACCAACTGCCGATGCGATGGCAAACGGCCAAGCCGTCGGTGGCGGGCTAGGAGCCGGTCCGCCTACCGGCGCGGTAACCAAGCTGATGGCATCCAACAAAGGCAAGTTCACAATTTTGTCGGTGACGGAAAAAGAACGCAAGATGATGGATGGCGGACGCAATCTCTGGGTGCCCTACACGATCAAGGCCGGAACCTATCCCGGACAGACCAAGGACGTGGCAACAATCGCGCAACCTAATTTTCTCGCGGTTAATGCCGATGTCTCGGAAGAGCATGTCTACAAGCTGACAAAGGCAATCTATGAGAACCTTCCGTTCCTGCAGGCAATCCACAAGGCAACCAAAGCCATGAATGTCAACAAAGCCATGGCAGGCCTTCCCGTGCCGCTGCACCCCGGTGCTGCAAAATACTACAAGGAAGTCGGGCTCAAGATCCCTGCACACCTAATGGCCAAATAACCTGCCTGCGGTTTCACCGTGAGCATCAACGACTTAAAGAACCGGCGGTTGCCTGAAGGCAGCCGTCGGTTTTCTGACCCGACAAGACATTCAGCATGAACGCCGTCCCGCCACAGGACGCCGACGGGGTCAAACCAACCGGATTTCGGAACGGAATTTTCGAGATCGACTATGCCCTTGATCGAGGCGGTTCATACTGGCTCATGGTCGCCGCCATCGTCGCATTCGGCCTGTGGCACGTTGCCACCAATGTCTATCTAACCGAACCTGGGCAGTGGCAGAATTGTATCCATTTTGGCGGGTTTGCCTTTCTGGCGGCAATCTCGTCGCCAATGTTCCCGAAACATGCTGACCGACCCTGGGCGCTGAGCATAGACGTCCTCTATGGCCTTGCCGTCGCGGCATCGTCCAGCTGGATAGCCTTCGCCGAGGACGGTATTTATTCCCGCACTTTGGCCAAAACGGGACAGGTCTGGCAGCTGACCCCGCTAGACTGGGCCGCCAGCATCATTGTCATCCTGGCTGCAATCGATCTGACCCGGCGGCTGACCGGCTGGATCATTCCCGTTCTCATCATCGTGGCGATGTCCTACATCCTGTTTCTCGGGGAATGGCTACCGGGCGCGTTCCGTGCCGCGAGCCTGCCGCTCAGCGATGTGCTGTTCCGTTCAATGTACAACGACGAGGGAATGTTCGGAATTATCACAACGATCTCGTCGGCCAATATCGCGCTCTTCATGATATTCGGGGCCTTTCTGGTTATTTCAGGCGCATCCGATTTCGTTATTGAACTAGCTAAAATCGTTGCCGGACGGTTCCGGGGAGGCTCCGCGTTCGTCGCAGTATTCGCCTCAGCCCTGACCGGGACGATTTCCGGTTCTGCGGTCGCCAATACCGCCTCGACCGGCGTGATCACCATTCCGCTGATGAAAGCCAATGGATTTCGCGCAATATTCGCTGCCGGCGTCGAGGCCTCAGCCTCTACCGGGGGGCAGATCATGCCGCCAATCATGGGAGCCGGCGCGTTCGTCATGGTGTCCTATACAGGCATCCCCTATGGCACCATCGTGCTCTATTCGATTGTACCGGCAATCCTCTATTTCCTGTCGATCGGCTTCAATGTCCGTGTCGAGGCGATGAAGCATGGTATCGGGATCGAACAATCGAACATCGTGGACCGCCACAAGCTCTATGCCGGCGCGCTCAATTTCCTCCTTCCGCTCTGCGTCATGACCTACATGCTCATATCCGGCTGGACACCGAGCTACGCCGCCTGCGTTGCCATCGCAACCTTGATTGTCACCAGTTGGTTTACGCCAAACCGCATGACACCGAAAAAGATTTGCGAAGCGCTGACGCTTGGCATGAAAACCGCAATCATGACCGCAATCCTGCTGGTTGCTGTCGGCCTGATCAACAATGCCGTGACCACTTCCGGACTGGCCAATACATTTGCATTGATGATCGCCCAATGGTCTCAGGGTTCCCTGATTTTGGCGCTCATCCTGATCGGGCTGGCGTCGCTCGTGCTCGGTATGGGGCTTCCCGTCACCGCCGCCTATATTGTGCTCGCAATCCTGTCGGCGCCTGCCCTGTCGGGCATGCTGGCAGACAGCATTATCGTGGAACAGCTTGTCGCCGGGGTCACGGACCCCGCCAAAGCCGCCCTGTTCGCGCTGGCTGATTCACCCCATGTCGCCAAGCTGGCGACCGGCATGAGCCTTGCGGAAGCACAACAGCTTGTCGGTGCGCTACCGTTTGAGCTCGCTGTTGTCGTCCGGCCCGCGCTTGTCGATCCGGCGACAATGACAACGCTTCTGTTGACCGCCCATCTGATCATCTTCTGGCTCAGCCAGGATTCGAATGTCACGCCACCTGTCTGCCTTGCCGCTTTTACCGCCGCCGGGATCGCTGGATCCCCGCCGATGGCCACGGGTTTTGAGGCGTGGAAGATTGCCAAGGCGCTCTATATTGTACCGCTGATTTTCGCCTATACCCCCATGATCGGTGGCGATTTCTGGCAGGTCCTGCAGATCGGATTTTTTAGTCTGTTCGGAATTTACGCATTTACGAGCCTGGTCCAGCGTTACTCGGAGGGACCAATTCCGATCTGGCTATATCCGGTACTTGTCGGAGGCGGAGCCGCCGCATTCTGGCCACTCTCGCTATTCATCAACATCGCAGGTGCTGCGCTGGTGACTGGAGTCGTCATCCTGACTTCGCGTGCCGGACGCCTGCAGAATTAGACTCAGGCAGCCGTCATAAAAGGGCGAAGATCGGGCGGCGCGCCGCCCGCGGCCATCTCCATGATCCCGTCAACGACCCGCGTGGAATCATTGACGCCGCCATGTCGCATCAATTCGCGGGCCTTTTCGATCATCGCAGCCGCCGACAGAGCGGCATCTGGATCCCCCATGCATTCGGCGCGCTCCGCGAGAAGTTCGCTTCCATCCTCAAGCGAGACCGTGACCGACGCTCCCCAGGCGGCCGGATAGGCGCCAGAATAGGGATCGCCTGCGCTCACCGTGACCAATCGGGCGAGATCGGCCGCCTTGGCCAGTGCGGCCGCTCCAAAAGCGGAAAAATCTATTTTGCCGCGCTGCAAAGCTGCCGCGACGCAATGCTGGATCGAGAACTTGCCCTCATATTCGCTGTTGGCCGTTGGCCGGTCACACACGTCAATTGCCGCGTCATAGGTCGTCACCTCAACACTCGAAATATTCCGGTTCTTCAACTGAGCGAAAATCCCCAGAGCCGCATCGATTGCCGGATGGGTATGGCGACACGAAGGCCAGGGCTTGATCGACGTCTGATGAACCTGCCAGACAGCATCTGCATCCCGCAGGACTGCATCGGGATCAGGATCGGGACAGGCCCCTGCAAAGAATCCGGCGGGCCCTTCGAGAATTGCCGGAGGCCCGGTGAATCCCAAAGCGGCAAGTTCCGCCGCCACCACGCCGGCTTCCGCCGCCCGTCCGGCATGGAGATGCTTGCTCATGGCGCCGGTTGCGAGAAATTCCCACAGGCCAGCCGATTGGGTACCGGCATTGCCGAGCGCATGCATCGCCTGCTCATCGTCGAGATCGAGGATCGTCGCTGCCGTCATCGCCGAGCCATAGGGCCCACAGGTGGCGGTATTATGCCAGATTTTGTAGTGGCGCGGCCCAACCGCCATACCGACACGGCAGGCAGCCTCGAAACCATAAAGCACCGAGCGCAACAATTGTTCGCCAGAGACATCGCGTTCAGCGGCCAAAGCGAATGCCGCCGGCACCGTCACGCAACCGGTATGCACCACCGATGTCCGGTGGATGTCGTCGACTTCAAGAATATGGGTGAGCCCCCCCATCAGAAAGGCCCGACGGCCCGCATCGCCACACCGCCCCTTTGACCATTCCAGAAG
>JBLHKG010000177.1:0-5357 GCA_047619835.1 Alphaproteobacteria bacterium | reverse complement strand
TTTATCGACGGTCTCGCGGATTTCGCTGGCATAGGGTGAGCGGGTCAATAATTCATACAGCTCAGCCGAGCCGTCGTGAAAACCGGTCGGCAGGCCGACCGCGCCCATCGTTTTGGCGATCTCCTCCATTTCGCCGATATAGCGGTCGGCGACGGCGGGCAGGGACGGGACCATATTCTCCATCCGCTTGTAGAGCGCCCCTATTGAATATTCGAGTTCCTGATTGACCTCATCGGCGACCCCGAGCTTTTCGGCGGCCATCAGCAGGGCTGTATGCAGCGCGCTGGTGCCTTTCGTAATGCCCGCGTAACACATCTTGATGGCCGAGGCCCTGCCGAGATCGGGGCCGCACTGGCGCACCGAAATGCCTTTGCCATCGAACTCCGCCATCTTGGCAGCGCCGGGCCCACTGACGAAAAAGCGGGTCGGCTGGCTGGGATTTTTGCCCGGCGGGCTGCCGATAATGCCGGCATCGATATATTCGGCGCCGGCATTGCCGATGATGGTGCCGATCTCATGCGCCGTCTGCGGTGCGACAGCATTACAGTCAATATAAGGCGGTGTGTGGCCGGTCCGTCCCATTGCCGCGGCGATGGAATTAGCCTGATCGACGGCGCGGCCCGGCGGCAGGATGCTGAAGATGAGGTCGGCGGCGGCAACGGCGCCATCGAGCGATCCAGCATCGCGAAAGCCGAGCCTTGTCGCGCGTTCCCGCGTTGAATCGCTGCGTCCTTCCAGGCTGGTGACGATGTCATAGCCCTCGCCGGCCAGCGCGCCGCCAACATTTCCGCCCATCTCGCCGGAGCTCAAAATCGCAATAGTCTTGAAAATCATGGTCGGGGTCTCCGTTCTGCAAAATGAGGTTTGGTTGAGTTTACGGCCCGCGCCGGGGGGGGGACCAGACGGTCTATTTCCCGGTCCGGAACTGCCAGCCCCAGCTGGCCGCCCGCCAGGCGATGAGGGCGCAGATGACCGGTACGCAGGCGGTGAAACCCAGCACCCACATCGCGACATTGGCGACGGTTGCCGGCTCGGTGTTCTGGTCCAGCCCGGCATTGTTCGCGACCAGCCCGGCGATGGCCGCGCCAAAGGCGACGCCAAGCGAGCGAACCGTCTGCATGGCCGAGGCGGTGATGCTTTCTTCGCCCTCCCTGGCGACCGACATGCCGAAGGTCGTCGCAATCACATTGGTTGCGCCAATACCAACGCCGATAATGGCGATATAGAAGGTCACCATGAGGAGCGGACCGTTGATAACTGCAAAAATGAATCCAATCGTCGCGACGGCGGCGGTCGCCATGCCGCCGACAAGGGCGATCTTCTCGCCCCGGTCAGACCAGCCCGAAACCGCGATTGCGCCGAATGTCCAGCCAATCGAGAACACCAGCGACAGATAGCCGATATAAAGCGGCGAGAGATTGTGCAGAACCTGCAGAAACAGCGGGGCAAATATCAACAGCGCGGAATGGGTGACCGATATGCACAGATACATCCAATAGGCCAGGCCCACCGGCCCGGACAGGGAAAATGGCTGTGATGGGAACAGCCCATGTTCCGATGCGCCGTCGAGCCGCAATGTCAGCCAGACGAGAAACGCCGACACGGCGATCAGGCCGCTGTTGATCAGGGGATCCGAAAACTGGCTGGTAAGACCGATCGCCATCACGCCAGTGGCCAGCAAGGCAAGTCGCCGTATCGGAAAGCGTCTGGTGGAGGCGTCGATTGTTTCCGCCGGCACATATCGCCAGGCCATCCACATAAAGCAGATCGTAAAGGGCGCGGTGGCCCAGAACGCGCCGCGCCACCAGCCGATTTCCGCGAACACGCCGCCGATCAGCGGGCCGAGCAGCGCGGCGATGCTCCATGTCGTTGTGATGGTGGCCAGAATACGGGTGCGGATGCGGGGCTCGTACAAATCGCGGACCAGCGCCATCGATTGGGAGATCACCAGCCCCCCGCCGATCCCCTTGAGGGTGCGCGCCACCAGCAATGTCGCCATATCGGGGGAAACCGCGCAGGCGATTGTGCCGATCAGCAGGACCACCCCGCCCCACACATAACCGCGCTGGCGCCCCAGCTTCGCCCGCATATGGCCGCCGGCCGCCGCGCCGCAGATACTGCCCACCATGTAGAGCATGGCCGTCCAGGTATAGAACGAAACCCCGCCAATATCGGTAATCACCGCCGGCATGATGGTGGTGATGACGAACACGTCGAGCGCATGCAGCCCGATGCCGAGATTGAGCAGGATTGAATACGCCGCGCGGTCGCCCTGCAGCAGCTCTATCCAGCTGGCCTTGCTCTTCGCCTTGGGCGTCGCGTCATTTGAGGGGTCCGGCATAACTCATTCTAGCGCGCCTGCAGGCGGCGCGTCACCGGGTGCGCAATAATGCGATCGACCCGGCGAAAGGGCGCTGTTTCAGGTGTAACGCGTCATCCACTTCGAGGTCCGCTCATGCCTCTGGATCGGCAATGCGGGCGATTGCGTAGACTTCCCAGGTTGACCAAAAGCGCGCATCGAGCATCGATAGACTCTCCCTCGACTAGCGCATAGACTTATCTCCGATAACGCGCGAGAAGATTCCGGCGGTTGGGAATGTGGTCATGACGGTCGCTGTCGTCATTTCCCAAGAGTTGGACTTCGAGGCGCTCCGGCGTGAAGGGCGAGGAACGAAAACGAGGTTTCGTTGGTGAAGAGGGCCAAAAAAAAGAAATGACTCTGAGCGGAACGGCCATTCCACCCTGCGTGGACCGTGGTCGCCCGCTTCCTGTCCAAAAAATACGAAAGGATATCCTGCGAAACGTTGCGTGGCCTGCTTAGTAGCCCGCTCTTCGTATTGTTGACGCAGGCGCGGCCCCACGCCGCACGGACATATAACATAGCGTTGACAGAACGGGGGGCGAGACCTGCACCCCGCGGCGCGGGCGTAGCAAAATGAACGACAAATCCGGCGACAATGGTCCGGCGGTCGCAATTTAGGAGACGATCATGACATTCGATATAGAGGCTGCTCAAAATGTTCTTGCGCAGATCGATCGCGATGAGCTGGCGCAGCTAGGCTGCGATCTTGTCGACATCCCGAGCCCGACCGGGCAGGAGGTGGCCATAGCCGAATTCATCCTGCGCTGGTTCGATGTCAACGGCTTGAAGGCGGTCCGCCAGGATGTCGCCGAGAACCGGCCGAATGCCATCGGCGTGCTCAAGGGGGACGGCTCAGGGCTCAGTCTCGGTTTCAACGGACATACGGATACGAGCTTCACCGGTACTGATGCGGATCTGCGCATGATCTCCGGCATCGGCGGAGCGGACGAGGATCTCACCGGCCGGATCGTCGGCGACAAGGTGCAGGGGCTCGGCATCTCCAACATGAAGGGCGGCGTCGCGGCCTTCATGATGGCCGGCAAGGCGCTCAGGAAAAGCGGTGTCCAGCTCAAGGGCGACGTGGTATTGGCGGCCGTCGTCGGCGAGATCTCGCGCACGCCGATCGGTCCCTGGCAGGGCCAGGAATATCGCGGCGAAGGCACCGGTACGCGGCACTTGCTGACGCATGGTATGCATACGGATTATGCCGTGTGCTGCGACGGATCCGACCTCAACATCGTGTGGACGCAAACCGGTGTCGTGCAGGCAAAGATCACGACCTACGGCAAGGCGCAGGCGGCTTGGGGGACCAAGCGCTCGGAGACCCCGGTGGCGGAGTTCAACGCTATCATCAAGATGATGAAGATCATCGAGGCGGTCGACAAATGGGGTGCCGAGTTCGAGCAAAAATATGTCTATGAATCCCCGACCGGTCCGCTCTTGCCGAAGGTCAATATCGGCGGCATCGAGGGCGGCGCCCCCTATCGCCCTAATTACTTCCCCGGCGTCTGCTGCATCTATGTCGATGTGCGCATGCCGCCGCAGGTGCGCCCGGTCACCATCCAATATGAGATGGAGCGCGTACTGAACGGGCTCGGCATCGAATACGATCTCGAGTTCTACAAATCGCTGCTCGGCCACGAGGGCAAGCAGGTGGAGCCGCTGGTGCGGTCTGCCGAAGAGGTGCATCAGCACCTCTTTGGCGAGACGATCAAGCCGGAACCACCCGACCGCGCCAGCATCTGGACCGACACCAACGTTTACAACGAGGTCGGCATCCCCTGCGTCAAGATAGGCCCGCGCGGCAAGCGCGTCGCGCGTCAGGAGGAAATCGAGATCGACCAAATGCTCAATGCGGCCAAAATCTACGCGCTGATGGCGCTCGACATTTGCTCCCGCGAAAGGACGGTCTAAGAGTACAGCCGCAGAACGGATGACCCGCCCCCACGGTTAGTACACTCGCTAGAGACAAGTATTTTCCGATCAGACGGAACCAGCCCGTTCCCCCATCCGACCGCCCAACGACAGTATCCTCAAGGTGGCCGGATGGGGGAGCGGGCTGGAGCGATTCTACGTGATTGGAAAACGCTCTAGTTTAGACTAGTCGTTGTATTCGGCGAGCGGCGACTGCCTGTCGCTCCATCCACTGCGAACGATATAGCGCCGCGGTAACGCACGATATTCTGTGGCGACGTTTTCAGTTACAAAACACCTCGATGTATTCGAACAGATCGGCGTACGCTTCATCCCGAATTTCAATACAGATGCTGGCCGCCGGTGACGAAAATCTCGGTGCCGGTGACATAGCTGAAATCGCTGTCGCATAGCTGATAGACCACGCCGGCGACCTCTTCGGCGGTTCCCATGCGGTTGAGCGGGATGCGGGGGATCAGCGATTCATATTCCTCGCCGATCATCTCGGTGGCGATTTCGCCCGGCGCCACGGCATTGACGCGGACATTAAGTTCGGCGAACTCCACCGCCATTTCGCGGGTTAGTGCCGACAGGGCCGCCTTGGAAATCGAATAGGCTGAGCCGGCGAACGGGTGGGTCGCGTGGCCGGCGATCGAGGTGATGTTGACGATGGCGCCCTGGCGGCGGTTGAGCGCCGAGGCGAAACCACGGCTGAGGGTCAGCGCGGCGAAGAAGTTGAGCTCGAACACCTCGCGCCAGCCAGCAAGCGGGCCGTTGAGGCAGCCGAGCCGCTCGCGATAGGGAGTCTTGGGAGACTGCGCCGCGTTATTGACCAGCGCATCGAGACCGTCCTCGCCCAGCACCTCGTTGATGCTGTCGATAAAGCCGTCGATGCTTGCCGGATCGGCCAGGTCGGCCGGGATATGGTGGGTCCAGTTGGGGTCGTCCCGGCTTTCCTCGGGAATGGCTTCGCGCGAACAGGTGAGGATTTGCCATCCTGCGTCACTGAACCGCTTGACGGTGGCGCGGCCAATCCCCCGGCTGGCGCCGGTTAGTACAACTCTTCTGCGCTCGCTCACCC
>JBLHKG010000176.1:0-5370 GCA_047619835.1 Alphaproteobacteria bacterium | reverse complement strand
TTTTGAAATTTGATCTGCGACAGAGGTGGTTTTTAGCGTTCTCGCGGAGTTCGTTGCTGCCTGCCCTTCTCGTCTTTGCTGTTTTTCTCGGGCCGTATTCCTTCGCGACCGACGCACATGCCCAACATCACGAATCGCATTCGTCCACCGGCCAACACGATCATGATGGCGACTCCGGCCACCACGATTCTGCGGATGGTTCCGATCATTCGGGGGTTGGCCACGCGTTAACGCATTGTGGGTCGGGTTCCTGCACGCCGACATTCGTCGGAACGCCGGCCAATCCGGCGGCATTCTCAGTTCTGTCTTACCGGGCCCTTCAATGGTTCGGGAATGATGCAGACCTTCGATCTCTCTATCTGGATGCCGATCCCCCCGTCCCGCGAGACGGTTTCTCCCTTACCTAAATTCTTTCGGTAACTTCTGCGGCCTCGCCGCCGAATCTATTGCGAGCGTTCTTTGACGTGGCTCCTGCCGCGCCTGTACCGCAGCGTCATCGAGAGTTCGACAATCAAACTTTTCCAATGAGGAGAAATCGACCATGCGTCGTTCTGAAAATACGAATCCAATCTGCAAATCAATCCTGGCGGCAGCTGTCGCTTTGACCCTTTCTGTCTCGACGGGCGCTTTGGCGGCCGGCAAGCACGGTGGCGGTCATGGCCATGGCGGTCACATGGATAAAGCGTCTGGTGGACACGGGGCCGGCAGTGGGCACGGGGCCGGCAGTGAAATCGGACAGCCGGGGAAGAAGTCCGAGGTAACCCGGACGATCACTATCACGATGACCGATAACCTCTACACGCCCGAAAATATCTCTGTGAAGAAAGGCGAGACCATTCGCTTTGTCGTGATCAACAAGGGCAGTTTCGTTCACGAGTTCAATATCGGCACCGCCAATATGCACAAGGCCCATCAGAAGGAGATGATGATGATGGTCGAGCATGGCGCACTCGAGCCGGACAAGATCAATCATGACAAAATGAAGATGGACATGGGCGGTGGCAAGACCATGGAGCACAACGACCCCAATAGTGCGCTCGTGGAGCCGGCTAAATCAGCCGAGGTGATCTGGAAATTTGACAAGGCCGGAAAGCTTGAATTCGCCTGCAACGTGCCCGGTCACTACGAATCCGGGATGGTCGGCAACATCACCTTCCGCTAATCTCGCGCCGGGTGCGACCCTCATAGGGGCGTACCCGGTCGCCCCAGCTATGAAAGGAACATGAAAATGTTTCCAGTATTTTCACGGGCAAGGCGCGTAGCACTCTGCGCAGGGCTTGTCCTGTCTGGCATCACTTCGTTCGCCAATGCCGGCACCTATGACCTCTCCATCGGAGAAAAAACCGTAAACCTTACCGGCAGTGAAGCTAAGGGGCTGGCCATCAATGGCTCTATTCCGGGGCCGGTCCTGCGCTTCAAGGAGGGCGAGGCCCTTACCCTCAATGTCACCAACACGATGGACGTAGATACTTCGATTCATTGGCATGGGCTGATCCTGCCCTACAGGCAGGACGGCGTGCCGGGGATCAGTTTCGACGGCATCAAGCCCGGGACGACGCACATTTATAAATTCCCGGCGCAGCAAAGCGGGACCTATTGGTATCACAGCCATTCCGGCCTGCAGGAACAGTCAGGGGTGTATGGCGCGATTGTCATAGAGCCCAAGGCGCGCGAACCGTTCCGATATGACAAGGAATATGTCGTGGTTCTGTCGGACTGGAAGGACACAAAGCCGGAGCGGGTGCTCGCCAATCTCAAGAAGATGTCCGACTACTATAATTACAACCAAAGGACGGTTGGCGATTTCTTCAGCGATGTGTCGAAGATGGGGTTCGGCGCCGCGATGGAAGATCGGAAAATGTGGGGCGAGATGCGTATGACCCCGACCGATATCGCCGATGTCAGCGGTTACACCTATCTGGTCAATGGAAAAAACACCGGCCAGAACTGGACGGGGATCTTCAAGCCCGGAGAGCGTATTCGCCTGCGGTTTGTCAATGCATCGGCGATGACGTTTTTCGATGTCCGGATTCCCGGCCTGAAAATGACGGTCGTACAATCCGACGGAAACAATGTCTGGCCCGTCAGTGTCGACGAGTTCCGCATTGCCGTTGCGGAGACCTATGACGTCATCGTGCGGCCGGAAGAAGACAAGGCCTACACGCTGTTTGCCGAGTCCATGGGCCGCACTGGTTTTGCCAGAGGCACACTGGCCCCCAGGGAGGGCATGAGTGCCGCGATACCGGAGCAGCGTAAGAGCCCCCTTCTGAGCATGACGGACATGAGCATGGATCATGGTGGCATGGACCATGGGGCGATGGCCGGAATGGATCATTCCAAGATGAAAGGAATGGACCACTCCACTATGAAGGGGATGGACCATTCAAAAATGGGTGGCCCGAAACCCGACCCGTTCTATGCGGCGGGCAGTGGGTTGATGCCGAAGGCGGCCAATGGCGGCAAGTTTCTGTCCTATGCCGATCTGAAAGCGCAAAAGCCTCTCTATAAGGTCCGCAAGCCAACCCGTGAGGTCACCATCAGGCTGACCGGCAACATGGAACGGTATTTCTGGTCGATCAACGACAAGAAATATTCTGAGGCCGAGCCCATCCGGCTTAAATACGGCGAGCGGGTACGGTTCAAATTCGTCAATGAAACGATGATGACGCATCCCATGCATCTGCATGGCATGTGGACGATCCTCGATACCGGCGCGAAGAAATGGAACCCGATCAAGCACAC
The DNA here is from genome assembly GCA_047619835.1 of Alphaproteobacteria bacterium. Classification (GTDB taxonomy): domain Bacteria; phylum Pseudomonadota; class Alphaproteobacteria; order MPNO01; family UBA2964; genus JAYOEY01. The sequence goes on along the minus strand of JBLHKG010000176.1, from coordinate 2,628 downwards.
GGTCAGCATTGCGCCGGGGACCACTGTCTATACCGAGACCGAGGTCGACGCCCCCGGTAAATGGGCCTTCCACTGCCATCTGATCTACCACATGGCGACAGGTATGTTCCGCGAGGTAATCGTCGAGGGCGGCCCGGATGGCAAGCAAGCCAAGGTTGGGGGGTGAGCAGATGAATATCCTTCAACAAACCTTCCGTCACCTGTCCCTTGTTCCGGTTCTTGGCTTCGTTCTGCTCGTTGGCGCGCCGGCACAGGCCGAAAAAATGGACGATCAGCTGTTCACCCTGGTCAAGATCGACCAGCTTGAATATCGCCAGCAGGACGGAAACGACCTCATTGTATGGGCAGGCCAGGGGCGTATCGGTAATGATGAAAACAAGCTCACCCTCAAGACCGAGGGGGAGTATGTCCGCAACGCCGATAAGTTTGAGAACGCTGAGATCCAGGTGCTCTACCAACGAATGATCTCGGATTTCTTCGATGCCCAGATCGGCGTTCGGCAGGACATCAAACCCGATCCATCCCGTACCTATGGCGTGATCGGAATCAACGGGCTGGCGCCACAATGGTTTGAAACCGATGCCAGCCTGTTCGTCAGCAATAAGGGGGATGCCTCGCTGCGACTGGAGGCGGAATACGACATCCTGTTTACCCAGCGTCTCGTGTTGGAACCCTCAGCGGAAATCAACATCGCCTTTTCGGATGATGAGCTGACCGGGGTAGGCGCAGGCCTCAGCGATGTCGAGCTCGGCCTTCGGCTGAGATACGAAATCACCCGGGAATTTGCGCCCTATGTCGGCATCAACTGGGAACGCAAAATCGGCAAGACATCCGATTTTGCCAGTGAGGAAGGCGAAGACTCGAACGTCTTCTCCATCGTTGCCGGGGTGAGAATGTTTTTCTGAGGAGATCAGATTGAAAAGTAACTCTTAAATCAGGACGGCGGTTTCCTTCACACCAATGAAGGAGCCGCCGCCCCCTCACACCTTGTATTTATAGTCCCGGCCCGCCACCCGTTCGATATCGGGCGGATAGTTGCGGCGTTTGTCGGCGTAATACTGCTCGATATGGTCGCCTTCGCTGGCGCGGTTATAGGTTGCGAAATACATCCGGCGCGATGTCCCGGTCGGATTGGGTTCCGAGCGGTGCGGCGTATAGGCATCGAACAGCGCGATATCGCCTGGTTTCGTCGGGTGGGCGACGAAGTTCATGTTCTTGATATCGTTTTCGGTCAGCGGTTCCATGCCGCGCAGCAGGCCGTTTCCGTGCTGTCCGGGGGCCAGCTCAATACAGCCGTTTTCGATGGTCGCTTCGTCGATACACACCATCACATTGATAAAATTGCCGGCGTAATCCTCCCAACCGGCTTGGCTATCCTGATGCGGCTCAAATCCGCCGCCGCCCGGCATCTTGAAATTGATCTTTTCCTTGAACAGGACAACGTCTTTGTCGAACAGCTGCGCAGCCGGTGCGGCGAGAACCCGGTTGAGTTCCGCATAGCCGTCGTGAAAGCGGGAGATATATTCGATCCGATTGATCAGACTGTGTCCGTCAATGCGGGATTCTTCGTGAAACACCCAGTGTTTTCCCGGTTCTTCGGGTAGTGCTGTTACTTCGCGGGTCCAGCGCTCGATGGTCGCGGCATCGCCCGCGTCGAACGCGCCGGGCGCAACCACATAGCCATCGCGCGCGAAATCGGCGATTTGCTGCTCGGTCAGGGTCGGGGTCTTTACCATCGCCCTATTTTATAGGAACGCTGAGGCTCTGCCGCAATAAGTGTTGTGCAAGAACACGAAAGTTTTCCCGGAATCCAGTCCGATTTCCGCATCCGCGGAATTAGTCTAAAAGAAGCGCGAAGGAGATTTCAATGATTGAAGCCGACAGCTTTCTTAAGCCCGCGCTGGAGTCCGGGTTCGGGTTTTATTCGGGTGTGCCGTGCTCGTTTTTGACGCCGATCATCAACCGGGTGATCAGCGATGACGGGCTCGCCTACGTTGCCGCGGCAAGCGAGGGCGAGGCTGTGGCGATTGCCTCCGGCGCCTGGCTGGCCGGCAAGGACACGGTGGTGATGTGCCAGAATTCCGGCTTGGGCAATGCGGTGAACCCGCTGACCTCGCTCAATCATCCGTTCCGCATTCCGACCCTGCTGATCGTCACCTGGCGCGGCGGGCCGGGGATCGAGGACGAACCGCAGCATCAGCTGATGGGGCCGATTACGCCCGGTATGCTCGACGTCATTCAGATTCCGCATCGTTTGTTTCCCTCGTCCGATAACGAGATTGCCGGCGCGCTGGCCGAAGCCCGCGAGACCATGGCAAAGACCGATCTGCCATTCGCGATGATCATGGAAAAGGGCGCGGTCCGGGATGACGGTATTGCAGTGCCGCCGCCGACGGACCCGGTCTGGGGCACGCGTACGGACTTGCAGGAGGGCGGCGCCTTGCCGGGCCGGGTGGCGGCGATGGAGCGTCTGCTGGCGCTGGCCCCTGACAATGCGGCGCTGGTGGCGACCACCGGTTTTACCGGGCGCGAGCTTTATACGGTTTCCGACCGCGCGCAGCATCTCTATCAGGTCGGCTCGATGGGCTGTGCTGCCGGGATGGGGCTGGGCGTTGCGCTGAACTCGGA
>JBLHKG010000175.1:0-5394 GCA_047619835.1 Alphaproteobacteria bacterium | reverse complement strand
AGCCTGTTCATGGTGGTGTGGGGTATCCTCACGGAACAGTCGATCGGCGTCCTGTTCATCGCCGGCGTCATCCCCGGCTTTTTGCTGGCCGGGTTGATGATCATCTACATTCTGGGCGTCTCCTTGGCGATGCCTTCGGTGGTTGGCGGCCGTCGCCGGGGACCGGCGCCGCAGGCCGTCGGCGCCGATGTGGTGCCCGCCGAACTGCAAGACATCCCCGAAGATATCGCCGAGCAAAAAGGTTCGTCGATCGTTAGCTTCATTGGTCTGTTTGGCGTGATTTTTGGCGTTCTGGGCGGCATCTGGGTCGGCTGGTTCACGCCCACCGAGGGCGCCGGCATCGGCGCGATCCTCGGGCTGGTGCTCGGCGTCGCCAAGGGAATGCGCTGGCCCGACATCTACGATGCCGTGCTCGCCGTTGGTAAAACATCGGTGCCCATCATGGTGCTGCTGTTTGCCGCGCAGCTTTATTCGCGCGTCCTCGCCCTCGCGGGCGTCGGCACCGCGGTGCAGAATTTTTTCATCGGCACCGGCCTGGACCCCTGGCAGATCCTAACGGTGATGGTGATCATCTGGTTCGTGATGGGCATGCTGATCGATTCGGTGTCGATCATGCTGCTGACCGTGCCGATCTTCGCGCCCATTGCGGTTACGCTGGGCTACGATCCGGTTGCCTTCGCGCTGATGGGAATTCTCGCCATCGAAGCCGGCATCCTGACGCCGCCGTTCGGGCTGCTGGTCTATGCGGTGAAGGCGGTGTCGCCTGATAAAGATGTGTCGTTGCTGTCGATATTTATCGGCTCGACGCCCTATTGGATAATGCTGCTGATGGTGATGGTCGCCATCGCCAACGTACCGGAAATCGCGACCTGGTTGCCCGCCCTGGCCAAGTGACGCCGCGCGGAGTTTGGTGCGCATAAGTGCCTCTCCCCATGGGAGAGAGTTTCCACGCAGAAACAGGCCGCTATCTTACTCGCCGGTATATTCGGGTTTCTTCTTGTGGAGAAAGCTGTCGATGCCGTGGCGGCCGTCGCGGCTGCTCATGGTCAGCGCGATGCCCCGGCTTTCGGCGTCGAGTTGGGCTTCCAGGGATTGCGAATAGGCCGTGGTTAGCAGGTTCTTGGCGACGCCATAGGCCTTGGTCGGCCCGGCGGCGAATTTTCGCGCCAGCCCCATCGCTTCGTCCATCAGCTGGTCGGCGGGCACGACCTTGCTGACCAGGCCCCAGGCGCAGGCCTCTTCGGCGGTTAACAGGCGGTTGGTCAGGATCAGTTCTTTGGCGCGCATCAACCCGACATGCTTGGCCAAATGATAGGTGGCGCTGCCATCGGGTGACAGGCCGGAAGCGGTATAGGCGGAGATGAACTTGGCGCTGTCGGCGGCGATCACATAATCGCCGGCCAGAGCCAGGCTAAACCCGCCGCCCGCCGCGGTGCCGTTGACCGCCATCACCAAGGGGGCGTCCATGCGGCTAAATCGGGAAATGGCGTGGTGCAAAACCGTCGCCGTCCGGTCGACATAGTCCGCCACATCGTCGCCCAGATCGAAGAATGTTTTAAGGTCGCCGCCGCCGCAAAACATATTGCCGGACCCGGTCAACACCGCGGCGCGCACGTCCTTGTCCCGGTAGCAGCGCATGGCGATGTCGGCCAGCTCCTCGACCATCGGGCCGTGGATCGCGTTGGCGTCGTCGGGCCGGTTCAAGGTGATGACGCCGATATTGTCGGTGATGTCGAAAATTATATGTTCGTAACTCATTTCGGCTTCTCCCTGATTTGAACCTAGACCGACCGGTCGACCATGATATCGAGCAGATTCGGTCGACCGCTGGCCATCGCCTTCTCGAGAGCCGGCCGCACGGCGGCGGGCTCGGTGATGCGCTCGGCGGTCACGCCCATCGATTGCGCCACCCCAACGAAATCGATGGGCGGATCGGTGAAATCCATGCCGATGAAGGTTTCGTTGCCGTGGAACGCCTTCAGCCGTTGTTTGATGATGCGGTAGCCCTGGTTGTCGAGGATCACGTAGGTGACCGGCGCTTTCATGTTCGCCGCCGTCCACAGCGCCTGGATCGAATACATGGCGCTGCCGTCGCCGACCAGCGCCACCACCGGGCGGTCTGGCTGCGCCAACTGGATGCCGACCGCTGCCGGCAGGGCCCAGCCGATGCCGCCGCTGGCGAAAGAATGAAAATTGTAACGGTCGCGAAACGGCAGGAATTGCAGCAGGTTCCACGCCGTGGTCAGCCCCTCGTTGACGACGATGGCGTCGGCCGGCAGGGCGTTGCAGATGTCCATCATCAGCCAGTCGCCGTCGATGGGCGCCGTATCCTGTTTGGTCAGCGCCACTTCGCTGCGCTGGACACGTAAGGCGCTCCAGTTGCGGTCCTTGACCGCGTCGAGGCGCGCTTGCGCCACCGTGGCGTGAGCCGCGCCGCCCTTGGCCTCGATCACCGGGATCAGCGCCGCCAGGGTTTCGCGCACGTCGCCGCGCACGGCGATTTCGGCGGCATAGTTCTTGCCCATCTCCCAGTCTTCGAGGCCGATCTGCACGATCGCCATGCCATTGGGCAGCGGGTCGATCTCGCTCCACACCGACATGCGCAGCACGTCGGCGCCGATCACCACCATAAGATCGTAGGGCTCCAAAACGCTGCGCACGTCTTTCTGGATACGCGACAGCGCACCCATGAAAGCCGGATGTTCGGAGGGAAAGTGGGAACCGTAGGTCGTCGTCTGCTGATGGGCCGGCGCCCCCAGCACCTCGGCAAACCGCGCCACCTCGGCGAAGGCGTCCGATGTCACCACTTCGTTGCCGACAAGCAGCATCGGCGCTTTCGCCGTCAGCAAGCGCGCCGCCAGCGCGTCGAGGCGGTCGTCCGACGGCCGTACGCGCGTATCGACGCGCGTGCGCCGGCCCAGCTCGATGCCCTTCTCGTCGTTCAGCACATCTCCCGGCAGGGACAGAAATACCGGACCGGTCGGCGGTGTCGTCGCGATCTTGGCGGCGCGCCGGACAATGCGCGGCATGTCCTCCAGCCGGGTGATCTCGGTCGCCCATTTGACCAAAGGCGTGGCGATCGGCACCAGCGGGTCGTAGAGCAGCGGCTCGGTCAGGCCGTGGCCCTGCTCCTGCTGGCCGGCGGTGACGATCAGCGGCGTGCCGGTAAAGCGCGCGTTGTAGATCGAGCCCATGGCGTTGCCGAGGCCGGGCGCGACATGAACGTTGCACGCCGTCAATTCGCCGCTGGCGCGGGTGTAGCCATCGGCCATGGCGACGACCAGGGATTCCTGCAGGCCCAACACATAGGTCAGATCGGGATGGTCCGGCATCGCATTCATGATCGGCAATTCGGTGGTGCCGGGATTGCCGAACATATGAGTAACGCCCTCGTCCTTCAAAAGGCCGAGAAATGCCTGGCTGCCGTTTATGAGATTCATTTTATTTCCCCTCCCGTTGGTGATGGGTGGAGGCACTCAGGTTCGACCCCCTATGACCCCCACACTTCGTCGGCGACTTCAACGATCAAACGCAACTTCGCGATCTCGTCGTCTTCGCTGATCTTATGGCCGTGAGGGGTAGATGAGAAGCCGCACTAGAGGCGAAATGTTACCAGGTACGGCCTGATATCAGCTTAGGGGCGACGGACGCGATGGGCCGGGCCGGCCTGCGCGGCGGCCAGAATATCGTCTATAAGGGTCTGACGATCATTCCTGCACCGCTAACCAACGGCTACTCGAGGGTCTTGGTTATTCAACATCCCCAGAAACCGTGGGAATAACCCTCTATGAGGGTCATCCCACGATCCACTGTTACCTCGTCCCACCCGCTTCGAGCGGAGAGTTGGGACGATATTTCCTACTGAAGGGGCGAGAACGGCGCGGCCAGCACGATCTTGTTTTCCTGCGCGGTGTAGGCCCCCTTCGGCGAGCCGGATGGCGGCCAGATGCCGGTTTTCATGGCTTCGTCGCGCACCTCCTGGCGGTGGGCGAGGCTCTCATAACCCCAGATATGGACGAACTTATTGAGCTCGCCAACGTCGGTGTGCATCGCCATGACCAGCGGCGACAGCTTGGTGCGCGCTTCGATCGCCGCTTCCCAGCCTTCCATCACGCCGGGCATCAAACCGGGGGTGACCGTGTAGCTGCGCCACTCAAAGATCGGCCCAACGTTGCCGCTGGCGAAGTCGCCGAGAAAGGGCAAAGGTGTGAAAATTTCCGACTGCATGCTGACCGGTTTCTCCGGTGCCTGCGGTGGCCATTTGCCAGGGGCGGCAGACTCGGCCCGCACGCTCGCCCGATGGGCGGCATCCTCGTAAGGCCAGATATGGATCACCTGATTAAGCGGACCGATATCGGTGTAGAAAAACGCCGCCAAGGGCGAAAAATTCTTGCGGTGCCCTTCGTAGGCCGCGCCAAACGCCTCGATAAAACCCGGCGCCGCGCGTGGCTTGAGCCGGTAAGTTCTGACTTCGTAGATCATGATTTTCTCCCCTTGTTTAGATTACGTTTGAATTAGTTTGAAATTTCACCGCGCACGATTGCCGCGCCCGCCACCATGGCCGACAGCTTGGCGAACGCCAACTCGCGTGACAAATATTTCATACCGCAGTCGGGCGCAACGATCACCCGCTCGGGCGGTAGATATTCCAGGGCGGCGCGAATACGCCCGGCAACAATTTCCGGCGTCTCGGCCTTAGCGTCTTCCATATCGAGAACCCCGACCATGATGGTTTTCGATCCCAGCGTCTCGACGATGGACAGATCGAGCCGGGGCTGTGCCGCCTCGATGGAAATCTGATCGGCCGTGGTGGCCTCCAGTTCAGGCAGGAACGAATAACCGTCCGGTTTGTCCTTGACCATGTTGGCGTAGCCGAAACACATATGCACCGCCGTGGCGCCGGTTGCGCCTTCCAGCGCCCGGTTAATCGCCTTTACCGCGATGCGGCTTGCCAGTTCAGGCCGCGCCTGCATCCACGGCTCGTCGAGCTGGACGATATCGGCGCCGGCGGCGAACAGCTCGCGCACCTCTTCGTTGACGGCGTCGGCATAGGCCATCGCCAGCGCTTCTTCGTCGCCGTAATGCTCGTCGATGACTTGCACGCTCATGGTGAACGGTCCCGGCACGGTCATTTTTATCTGACGGTCGGTAAGGGAGCGCAGAAATTGCACATCGCGCACCTGCACCGGCCGGGTGCGGCGGATCGGCCCCACCACCCGGGGCACAATCGTCTTGCCGCCCATACGGTTGATCACCTCGCCGGGGGGCTCGGTATCGACGCCGTCGAGCGCGGTAGCAAACCGGTTGGAATAGCTTTCGCGGCGAATTTCGCCGTCGGTGACGATGTCGAGGCCCGCGCGCTCCATATCGCGCACGGCAACAATCGTGGCATCA
>JBLHKG010000174.1:0-5453 GCA_047619835.1 Alphaproteobacteria bacterium | reverse complement strand
CACGACCGCGCGCCACAGCAAAGCCGCAGCCGCGAGACCCAGGCGCGCATCGTCCGCGCGGCGGAGATCCTGTTTGCCGAGCGCGGCTATGACGGCGCCTCGGTGCAGGACATCACAGCAAAGGCGCGCTGCTCGGTCGGCTCGTTCTATGCCCGCTTCAAGGACAAGGAGAGCCTGTTTCTCCACATCCATGACCAGCACTGCGCCGAGCTGCTGCAGCGCATGGCGTTCCTGTGCGATCTGTTCGAGGCGGAAAATTCCCGGCTTGAAATCGTCGTCCATCAGATCGTCCGCGCGCTGTTCGTCTTTGCCGGCAAACGGCGCACGCTGACCCGGGTGTTCATGCAGCGCAGCGCCGAGGATGCCGATTTCCAGGCGCGCTACGCCACGGTGTGGAAACAGGTGCAGGGTCTTCTGCAGGCCGCCCTGCTGCGCCGCCGCGGCGAGATCAACCGGCCCGAACCGGAGCGCGCCGTCGCCTTCACCCTGCAATGCCTGCACGGTCTGTGGGCCAATGACGTGCTGCATTTTCGAACCCACGAGATCACCGGCCAGATCACCGGCGAAGCGCTCGCCGCCGAGGCGACCGAGGCGTGCCTCGCGTGGCTGGGGGCAGCGGGGAAGCGGTAGGGGACGGCGGAAAACAGAATCGCTTGTTGGCGTAGCGGAAAGACGCCATTGCCTGACACGCCGAGACCTCAGCCCGACAACCTCCGCACATGAAAACGGCGGCCTCTCCAATTAAGGAGGGGCCGCCGTTCTCGTACTGGGTCGTTCTACTTTACGCCAATCGCCTTCTGGGCCCGTTTTACGATATTTTGCGGCGTCGCCAGAATCTTGGCGACAATCGGCTGAATATCGGCCCCCGATGTCGGATCGATCTCGATGTTGCGGCGCTTTGCTTCCGCCCGGAATTTCGGGTCGGCCATGGTCATGTCAAACGCCTTGCGCCAGCCATCGATCTGATATTTCGCCATGCCCGGCGGTGCAATCAGCGAGCGGCCAAACGGCCCGCCGCCCGAGATCAGCTGCAGCACCTTGCGGTCTTCGTCATTCTTGGCGTAGTCCAGCATCAGCGGCACATTGGGCAGATCCTTGGCCTTCGTCAGCCCCACCTGGATGATCGGGGTGATTTTCTTGTCCTTGATCCAGGCCTGGGCGCGCGACTTCCAGCTTACCCAGGAGCTTATGCTGCCCTCGACTTCGCCGGCTTCCATCGAGATCGCGATCTTGCTGGTCCCCGAATAACCGACGATGGGTTTTATCTTGGTGCCGATGAAAGCGTTCATGATCGAGGCGTTGATGCCGCCCTGGGCGAGTTTCCCGGTGAGACCGACCAGCAGCTGCATTTTCATCAAATCGTCAAGCGACTTAACCTTTGCTGTATGCCAGGCCATGAGCACGGGATTGGCCGGCACCATCACACCGATATAGGTGAATTTACGCGCATCGTACTTGATCTTCTTGGGGCGCAGCAGCTGCGCGACAGACATGTAATCCGACAGCATGCCAATAACGCTGCCATCGCGGGGCCCGGCATTCGCCATGTAGTTTGCCGCCTTGACGCCGCCGCCGCCCTTCATGAACTGGCATACCAGCGTTGGGCTGCCGGGGACATATTTCGGCAGAGACCGCAGAAGCTGGAAACAATATTTCGAGTACCCACCGCCGGAGCTGAAGCCGACAATGACCTTTACGGTCTTGTCCTTGTAAAAACTTTCCATCGTTTGCGCATTGGCAGCGGCGGATCCAACTGCCGATCCAAGCGCGCCGACCAGTATCGCGGAAAGTCCCGCAGTGATATTTCGTAATGCCTTGTTCATGGGCTTAGCTCCTCTTCTGATAATTTCTACTTTGTCTAAATTTTTCAGATAACGCGTCATATTATTCAACACATCGACGCTGCACGCCACCGTTCAGACACGCCGACAGTTAAGTATTTCAGCCTTTGCCGGTCAATGCAGTGCGTAAAAAGGTCGCATACGAGCGCGATGTTGCCGACCGGATTACCGGCCAGCCGCCACAGCAATGCGGTTCCCTTGATTGCCAGGCTCGACTAATCTCCGCACCAGTTCAACGCGGGCAGAGGAAGCTGATGTTCAAAGTCGGAGATACGGTGCGTAACGTGGCTCTCAATGTCGTCGGGGAGATTGTCGAGATCGACGGCGACACCGTGTATCTGGAGCAATCCAACGGCGCCGAGGTTGATTTCGCCGCGTCTGCCCTTGTGCTGGAAAATGAGTTTCAGGCGCAGCACGACCTTTCGGTTCGGGACGACGCCGCCTCGCACACCAACGACAAAATCTATGATGCGGTGCTGGGCAGCCTGTATCCGGCGATCATCCAGATGGGGCAGTTCGCCCATTCACAGATAAAGCGCGTTCCCGGCGTTGCCGAATCGAAATGGGAGTCGCTCAGCTCGCTGCAGAAGCTCAACGCCATTTCCGAGGCGACCGAAATTCCGATCAAGACCTGGATCGATTCCAGCCGGCCGAGCGCCAAACCGTCGATCGGCACGCTGCAACTCTCGGTGCTGGCGGCGGCAGGCAAGAAGGCAGGACGCTGACGGCTCCAATTCCGTCATCCCAGAATACGGTCGATCCCCGCCAGTTCCTCCGCGGTCATTTTCCACCCTGCCGCAGCGGCGTTTTGCGCGGGCTGATCCGCATGGGCGGCGCCGCAGATCACGCTGGCCGTTACCTTCTGTGAGGCCAGCCATGAGACCGCCAGCGTCAGCAGAGTGAAGCCGCGCGCGACGGCGAAGGCCTCCAGCGCTTCCAGCACATCGAAATCGACGCCGTGCAATTCGCTTTCCAGTCGGCTGCCGGTGGGCGATCCCCCATCCCGGCGGTACTTGCCGGTCAGCAGGCCGCGTGCCAGCGGATAGAACGGCAGGATGCCGGCGCCCGTCTCGGTGCAGGCCGGCACCAGCTCGGCTTCGATGTCGCGGTCGAGCAGACTCCACTCATTTTGCGCGGTGACGAAGCTTTTGAGGCCCATTGCCTGCGCAGTCTCGGCGGCCTCGCGCAGCTGATCGGCGGAGAAGTTGGAGCAGCCGATCAGCCGTACCTTGCCTTCGGTGACCAGCTCGTTCATCGCGCCCAGCGTTTCGGCAATCGGCGTTGAGGGATCGGGCATATGGATCTGGTAGAGATCGATGATATCGGTCCCGAGCCTTTTGAGGCTCAAATCGATGGCAATCCGGATATTCTCGCGCGAGCCGCTGCCCTTCCCTTGGACGTGAATTTTCCTCAGGCCGAACTTGGTGGCGATGCGGATCTCATCGCGGCGCCCCCTGATGGCGCGACCGACAAATTCCTCCGACAACCCGTCGCCATAAATTTCGGCGGTATCGAAGAAATTAATCCCGGCATCTAGCGCGGCGTGGATCACTGGCGTTGAATCGGCCTCGATCAACCGGCGGCCAAACGCATTGCAGCCGAGGCCGACCACTGAAATATCAAACCCGTCCTCGCCGCCAAGCCTCCGCATTTCCATTCTCGTGCTCCAGTTCGTGTTTCGCCGTGTCGTGTTTCGTTGTTCGGTATATGCTATCACGGTAACAGTGATGAAAAACCGGCTCGCCTCGATTGCCACTCTCGCGACGCTGCTCGCCGCCTTTGGCGCGGGCGCGGCGGAGCGCGTCAAATTTGGTACAGACTGGCGGGCGCAGGCGGAACATGGCGGGTTCTACCAGGCGCTGGCGCGCGGGTTCTATAAAGACCAGAAGCTCGATGTCGAAATCCGCCAGGGCGGGCCGCAGATCAACCACGCCCAGCTGCTCGCCGCCGGCAAGGTTGCGTTCGCGCTGAGCTCCAACTCCTTTATCCCGCTCAACTATGTGCGTGAGAAAATCCCGATGGTCGCCGTCGCGGCGATCTTCCAGAAAGACCCGCAGGTGCTGATCGCCCATCCCGGCCAGGGCAATGACACGCTGGCTTCTCTCAAGGGAAAACAGATCTATATCGGGTCCGATACGCGGATCGGGTCGTGGCTGTTCCTCAAGGCCAAATTCGGCTTTGAGGATTCCCAGATCCGCCCCTACACATTTTCCATCGTGCCGTTTCTGGTACGCAAATCAGCCATCCAGCAGGGCTATCTTGGCAGCGAGCCGTTCCTGATCGAGCAGCAGGGCATCAAGCCGGTAATCCATCTGCTGGCCGATGCCGGCTATCAGAGCTATGGCGCGCTGATCCAGACCTCGCAGAAACTGGCGCGCGACAAACCGAACATCGTTCGCGGCTTCGTGCTGGCCTCGGTTCTTGGCTGGCGGGATTATCTGATGGGGGATCCAGCCCCCGGCAATGCGCTCATCAAGCGCGCCAATCCGGAAATGACCGATGCGCTGCTGGCATACGGGCGGCGCAAAATGAATGAATACGGTGTCGTGACTTCCGTCACCGGAACTTCCGTCACCGCAAAGGCACGCGGCATCGGGGCCATGTCGGAAACAAGATGGCAATCGTTCTTCGCCACCATGTCGAAGGCCGGTTTGTATCCCGCGAACATGGACTGGCGCGGGGCCTTTACCACGCGGTTCCTGCCCAAATGAACGCACCCCTGTCCAGGACCCCGCTGTTCAAAACGAACGGCACCGGCCGCATGTTTGGCGATGGCACCAAGGCGCTCGACCGGGTGACGATGACGGTCGAGCAAGGGTCCGTGACCAGCCTGCTCGGTCCGTCGGGCTGCGGCAAATCCACCCTGCTGCGCATCATCGCCGGGCTCGACATGGCAACCGCCGGTGTTATGGACTGGCCGGGCGGCGTGCTGAAAACCGGCGAAACCGGGTTTGTATTTCAGGATGCGACCCTCCTGCCGTGGGCCAGCGTGTGGGACAATGTCTATTTGCCGTTCCGCATCAAAGGGACCAGCCGGGCGGAAGCCGCAGACGCCGTCGATTCAGTGTTGCGGCTGGTAGAGCTCGACGGCTTCGCCGAGCATTACCCGCGCCAGCTTTCCGGCGGGATGCGGATGCGGGTCGCGGTCGCCCGCGCGCTGGCGACCAAGCCGCGCCTGCTGCTGATGGATGAGCCGTTCGCCGCACTTGATGAAATGACTCGCTATCGGCTCAACGACGATCTGCTGCGTATCCAGCAGGATCTCGGATGCACGCTGCTGTTTGTCACTCACAGCGTCTATGAGGCGGTCTATCTGTCACGGCAGGTCTGCGTCATGACCAAACGGCCCGGCCATGTAATGGCGGAGATCCCGATTGATCTCCCCTGGCCGCGCGAACCCGATATGCGCACCAGCAGCGAATTCGCCAAGGCGTGCCGGATCGTGTCGGATGCGCTGACCGGAAAGGTGCCGGTATGAGATCTTCCCGCCCCGCTGGCTCGAAGGACTGGTTGCCGCCGGTCGCCATCTTTATCGGCGCGCTCCTGCTGTGGGAGATTTCGGTGCGGGCCTTCGAGGTGCCGCATTACGTTTTGCCCGGGCCGCTGCTGATC